>JBBITY010000100.1:0-9635 GCA_037440565.1 Desulfurellales bacterium | reverse complement strand
GCGGCGGCCGCCCCATAAAATAGGCCTCCAGGCGATCGAAGGCCTGGTCGATATCCTCGGCCGGGCGCGCATAGCAGAGCCGGAGATGCGATTCGCCGGTGGGTCCGAAGGCGACACCGGGGACGAGGGCGACACGGGCGTGTGCGAGCAGCTCCGCGGCGAGCCGCCGCGAATCGCGGGCGAACGGCACGGTATCTTTGAGACGGGGGAAGACAAAGTACGATGCGTTCGGCTTCTGGTAGTCGAACACGTGCGGCAGGGCATCGAGTCGGTCGATGACGTGATCGCGGCGGCGATGCAGCTCGGTGCGGAACGCAGCGATGGCCGCCGCGCCGAACTCCAGTGCCGCCAGCGCCGCGTACTGCGACACAACGGGCGCGCACGTGACGAGGGCGTCGTGGACCTTGAGGATGTCGGCCACGCGATTGGCGGGCCCGTGCAAGAAGCCGACGCGCCACCCGGTCATGCCGTACACCTTCGAGAACGAGCAGACGCGGATGACCCGCGGGCGCGCCGCCGGCTCCATGGCGGCGCTGAAAACGCGCTGTGGGCCGTAGACGAAGTCCTTGTACACCTCGTCGGCGATGACCACGAGATCGTGCTGCTCGGCCACGTCCAGCATGCGCCGCGTCTGCTCGGGCGAGAACACCGTGCCGGTCGGATTGTTGGGATTGCACAGCAGGAGCACGCGGGTCCGCCGCCCCGCTGCCTCCGCAATCGCGTCGGGGTCCAAGTCGAAGTTGGCGTCCTCGTCGAGCGGCACGAAGCGCGGCACGCCGCCCGCGATCTGGATGGCCGGCACGTACGAGGCGTACGTCGGCGACATCACCAGCACTTCATCGCCCGGATCGATCGTGGCCAGCAGGGTTGCGGCGATGGCCTCGATGGATCCGGCGGTGACGATGATCTCGCCGTCGGGATCGTAGGACATGTTCTCGCGCTGCAGCGCCTCGGCAATCGCCTCGCGCAGCCGCGGCAGCCCCGGGGTGACCGAGTAGCGCGCACACACGCCTTCGGCGATGCGTTCCTGCACGAAGCGCTTGATCGGCTCCGGCGTGTCGAAGCTGGGGATGCCCTGTGCCAGCGAGACGACGCCGGGAATCCGACTGGCCTCCAGTTCGATCGCTTTGATGGGCGACAGCTCGACATCGCGCAGCCGCAGCGGCCGATGCAGCGGCCGCGCCTCTCGGCCGAGCGCGGCAAAGCGCGCCATCGGGTTCGCGGTCACGGGTGCCCTCCTCCGGCATCCATGCCGAGCAGATGGTCGACCCGATTCAGTGCCTCGATCTGCCAGCGGCCGTTCACCATGCGAACGACATGGATGGAGCCGAGATCGATGGCGAGCTGCGCCCGCTCGGCCGGCGCGAGTTGCAACAGCTCCGCGAGAATGTTGCCGATCACGCCGCGGTGCAGGACCATGAGCGCGTTTTCGGGGCGGTGATCCTCGAAGACCCGTGAAAGCCCGCGTGCGACGCGCACGCGGAAGGCTGGCCGCGACTCGCCGTCCGGATACGAGAAGTCGTGACCGTTCCGCTGCCAGGCTCGGTACTGCTCCGGATCGCGTGCCGCGATCTCCTCGCGCGTCCACCCTTCCCAGCGCCCGAAGTTCACCTCGTCGAACTCCGCCATCGGCGTCACCGCGGCGCGCCCATCTGCGATCAGCGCGGCCGCCTCGCAGGAACGCCGCAATCGGCTGCTGAAGACTGCATCGAAGACCTCGCCCGCCAAGGCCTCGCGCACGCGGCGCATTTGCTCGCGTCCGAGATCGCTCAGCGGTACGTCAGTGGCGCCGTAGTATCGCAGACTCGATTGCCCGGTGGTTTCCCCGTGTCGGACCAAGGTGATGCGCATGCCAGGCAGCACGGTAGCCAAGGGCGGCGGGGCCGACAAGCGCGCTTTTCTCGATGCAACCCGCCCCCGCCGCGCGCCCGACACTGCCCCCGCCCAGTCCCGACACGGCCGGAACCGGGCTCAGAGCTGTTCAGAAAATCCCTCGGGGCGGAGCAATGCCCCACCCCTCACGAACGATGCCATGTCTTCAGTCGGTAATCTTGCGGGCGGGAGCAGTGCTGCCGCCCCGACCTCGCCCCACGACAGACCTCGCCATCCATTTTCTCATCGGTTCTCACAGTTCATCAGCGCGGTGCCGACTCGGCCTGCTTGGTCAGCTCGATGTCGATGGTAACCTCGACCTCGTCGCCGACCACTAGGCCGCCCGTGTCGAGCACCTTGTTCCAGGCGACGCCAAAGTCCTTCCGGCTGATTTTCGTCCGCGCCACGCCGCCGAGTCTGACGTTGCCGAACGGATCGTTGAACGGCTTCGGCACCCCTTCGACGTCGAGGACGACTTCCTTCCTCACGCCGCGAATGGTGAGGTCCCCCGTCACCTGGTAGCGATCGTCCGCCACCTTGCTGACCTTCTTGGACTTGAAGGTTATGGTCGGATAACGGGCGACATCGAGAAAGTCCGCGGAGCGCAGGTGCTCGTCGCGCTTTGGCTCGCGCGTGTCGATGCCGGCGGCATCGATGGTCGCCTCGACGGACGACTTGGTGATGTCGGCTTCGTCGAGGTTGACCACACCGGTGACCTTGCCGAGGTGGCCGCGCACGGTCGACACCATCAGGTGGCGGACTCCGAATTGCGCCGCGGTGTGGGCGGGGTCGATGTTCCAGGTCGAGGCTCCGGCCACTTCCGGCGCCGCGATCAGTACGAGCACAATGAACGACATTGGATGACGCATCCGCTTCTCCCTCCTCGGCTCCTCTACCATTCTAGGCCGAACGCTCAACCACCCCGCTTGTCGGGACGCCACCCTGGGGCCGCGCCGCTGCGGTTTGCAACGCGCGCGGCAGGCGAACGACGAATGTCGCGCCTGAGCCGTGCGGCCCGTCGCTCACCCAGACGCGACCTCCGTGTGCCTCGACAAACGCCCGCGCAATCGCCAGGCCCAAGCCCGTGCCGTGTTCTTTGGTGGTGAAAAACGGCGCGAAGACGTCCTCGCGATTGGCTGCGGGGACGCCCGGTCCCTGATCGGACACGGCGATCTCGACGCCGTCGTCGCGTTCAGCAGCGCGGACGACCACCTCGCCGGCGGGAGGCGACGCCTCGAGCGCGTTGCGGATGATGTTGACGAGGGCCTGTTTCACCTTGAGCTTGTCGAAGACGACGTTGATGGTCTCCGGGCACTGTGCGCGCAGCACCACGCGACGTTCGGCGGCCTCGGCCCGGCAGTCGTCCACGCACTCCTCGATCACGCGCCCCAGCGGGTGCTCGTACGAGTTGAGGCGTAGATCGCGGCTGAAGACCAGCAAGTCCGTCAGGACGCGGTTCACGTCGCGCAACGCGCCTTCGATCGCCGCGGCGTTCTCGCGCGCCTGCGCGAGCACGGCCTTCGGCTCCGTCCCTTCGTCGGCGTTGCGAATGAGATCGGCGTAGATGCCGATGACACCGAGCTGCTGCAGGATCTGATGAGATACCACGGACGACATTTTGCCGATCGCCGACAGTCGCTCGCGGTGCTCGAGCTCGCGGTTCAGCGCCTCGAGGCGCTGGTTCTGCTCCTCCACGCGCAACCGGCGTTCGTTCAGTTGGCGGAGCATGAAGTGCAGCCCGAGCGCCGAGAGGGACCAGGCCGCCGCTCCGGCCAGTCCATGGGCCCAGAAGCCGTAGGAAATCAGGAAGACGAAGGGCGTCAGTGCCAGCACGACAATCAGAAAGATGTCCCAGAACGCAGCCCGCAGGCCACCGGCGGCCTTGAGCGGCAGGAGGGTGCGGTTCGGATAGATGGGCAGGATCGACAGCGCCCCCCAGCAGACATACCCGCCCAGCTCCGCCAGCGCGATGGCGCCGGCGTTGGTCACGGGCACGTGGGGACCCACCAGCGCCGACACAATCCACCAGCGCGCCCCCAATCCGAGCGCGAAGGTGGCGTACTCCGCCACGGTACCGGCGTGCAGGCGGGAGCCCGGCGCGAGGCCTTCCGCGAGGAGCTCGCGCCGCGCGACGAGCGCTTCGGCACGCAACTGCGGCACCTGCTCTTTCCAGCGCGCCGGCAGAATTGCGCGCACCGCTCGCGTCAGGGCGGGGGCGAAGATGCGCAGGCCGATGATCGGCGCGCCGCCGATGTACAGAAAGCCGATTGTGGTCGCCATTTCCGGAATCGCCAGCGCCAGGCGCGGGAGGACCTCGACGGCCGGCGGGAAGAGCGCGCTCGAAAGGAGAAAGAAAACGACGTAAATGCGCCAGTTCGCCGGATCGATCTCCAGCAGGCTCTGGAGGGTGACCGCGGCGCCGAGCGCGATGACCGCCGCGCGCAGTGCCGCCCGCCACGCAGGGGTCATCGCGCCGGCCGAAAGCTTCGGGCGGGGCGCCCTTGAGTCGCCGAAGCCGAGCTTCACCGCCAGCAGCGCGGCCTTGGTGCGGTCGTTCACCCGCAGCTTGCGGAAGATGCTCGCCACGTGGTTCTTCACCGTCTGCTCGCTGATGAAGAGCCGCTTGCCGATCTCGCGGTTCGATTCGCCGGTGGCGAGCAGCTTGAGAATCTCCTCCTCGCGCGGTGTCAAGTCGGCGAGCTGCTCCCGGTAGCGCACCTCCTGGCGCTCGCGCTCGAACTCGCGCAGCACGCGGCCGGCGATCTCTCCCGAGAGCAATGCCTCGCCCCCCGCCGCGCGTTCGACCGTGGAGCGGATCTCGTCGGGCGAGACGTTCTTGAGCAGGTAGCCGACGGCACCCGCCTTCAGCGCCGCGACGATGCGCTCGGCGTCGGAAAACGCGGTCAGCATCAAGACCCGCGTGTCGGGATAGCGCTCGTGGAGCGCCTTGGTCAGCTCGATGCCGCTCTCGCCCGGCATCTCGACGTCCATCAGCGCAATGTGCGGCGGGCCGTGTGCGTCGATCGCCTGCCACATCTCGCCGCCGCTGCCGACCGCCGCGACCACACGCAACTCCTTGCGCGCTTCCAGGCATTGCCGAAGCCCTTCCCGAAACACGGGGTGGTCATCGACGATGAGCACCTTGATCTTGTCGCGCGCCACGGCGTCCTCCCCGAACTGAGTCACGAGGACTGAAGACCGAGTCTACCCGGATTCGCTCCGGCTCCTCGAGTCGGCCCTTCGCCCATGCGTTCTGCCAGTCGCCGCGCGCCGCTGCAACTCCCGGGGCCTGCAAGAAGGAGCCCGGGGGTGCAGGCCAGGCCCACTGATGCCGAGCTTGCCAAAGCACGAGCGGGCCTCTTCGACGGGCTCCCAGCTAGGCCGTTGGTACCAGCCGCGGCGAACGGGGGTACCGGTAGGTCCGACCCGATAAAAATGAACCATCCGATTGAATTGTCGACCTGTCCCCTCGCCCTTATCTTGGTGTCGGAGGTTAGAAGGTCGCCATGTTGGTCAATCTGCCCGGCTTGATGCTTACCGCCCATGGCATTCCCGTGTACATGGGCGCGACCTCCGGGATGCTGGCGAGCTCGCTGGTTGGCGCTGGGTTGCTGATCGTCGTCGCGCTCTTTTTCGCATGCGCGGCGATTCCGAAGCCCGTGCCGTCTGGGGTCGCACGACGCCCGGTCCTGCGCCGCCACCTGCACGCCTCGATGTCCTGACCCTCGGGTGCATCCGCGCAGGACGCGCCCCGCGTCCCGATCCATCTGGTCTCGCGCCCCTACGGTCGCTATGGTGCGCGGTCATGACCCGGGTGGAGAAAGCGCGCCGCGTCCAGGAGATCTTGGACAAGCTGTATCCGACGGTGCCGATTCCCCTCAGGCACCGCGACCCTTTTACCTTGCTCATCGCCGTCGTGCTCTCGGCCCAGTGTACGGATGCGCGCGTCAATCAGGTCACACCGCGGCTGTTCGCCAGAGCGTCCACTCCCGAGCAGATGGCGCGGCTCTCGGTGAAAGAGATCGCCGAGATCATCCGCTCTTGTGGTCTGACACCCGCGAAGTCGAGGGCGATTCACCGCCTGTCGCGCCTGCTCGTGGCCCAGCACGGCGGGCGAGTTCCGTCCTCCTTCAAGGAGCTGGAAGCGCTGCCCGGTGTCGGACACAAGACGGCGAGCGTGATCATGTCGCAGGCCTTCGGCGAGCCCGCCTTCCCGGTCGACACACACATTCATCGCCTTGCGGCTCGCTGGGGGCTTTCCAACGGGACGACGGTGAAGCGCACCGAGCAGGACCTGAAAAAGCTGTTCCCGCGGCAGGCGTGGAACAAGCTGCACCTGCAGATCATCTCCTTCGGCCGGCAGTACTGCCCGGCGCGCGGCCACGACGCGCAGCGGTGCCCGATCTGCTCCTGGGCGGCCGCCGGGGCGCGCCGGGCACGGCAACGGAAGATCCCTGCGAGGCCAGCTGCGGGTGACTGACAAACTGGAGGGGCGATCCATGTGGTCGCCCGCGCAGCGCGACACGCCGCCGGAAACCGGGCGAAGACAACGTTCGCCCTACGGCAGCGGGTAAGGAATGGTGGATTTCGGTTTGCGACAACCTCGACACCCCCGGGCGTCCGGCGTCGCGGTTTGCAATCGGCTTTGTCCGTGACTATGCGGGACGGAACTTCGTGGGATTTTGCCGACCGGCAATGGATCGCCTTGGTGACCATCGCAATCTTCGCGGAATCGAGACGGCGAGCACAGCCGGCGCGGCGCAGGCTGTCGTCAGGCTGCCGCCGGTGATCTGGTACTCGTCCAACAAGCTCGCGTATCTCCCCTACGGCGTGCCGCTGCTGGCTGTGTATTGGGCCGTAAACTGGTGGCCTGTCGTCGAGCCCCGCGAGCTGCCGATGACGTGGCTCGATCAGGCCATCCCGTTTGTGCCCGCGCTGTTGCCCGTGTACCTGGTCTACCTGCCGCTCTACTGGTGGTCGGCGGCCCGCCAACGAAACGACCGCGATCTGAATCGGATCCTCTACGCCGTTTACTTCCAGCTCCTGCTCTGCCTGCCGTTCTTCATCCTCTTTCCGGTTCGCATGCCGCGGGAGTTGTTCTATCGCCCGGAGCGGTACCCCTGGGCCGATTTCTTGTGGCGCTGGTTCGACCCGCCCAACAATTGCTTTCCCAGCCTGCATGTCGCCAATTCCCTTTTGTTCGTGCAGTTCAACTGGGGGCTGCCGCGCCGCGGCCTGTATACATTTGCCTTCATCGCCATCATCGCGTCGACCGTCTTGGTCAAGCAGCATTACGTCGCCGACCTCGCCGCCGGGGCGCTCGTCTACCTCGTCTGCCGCTGGTTCCTCCAGCGGCTGGAGATCACCGGCGTCAGCCCCGACGGTTGGGACGTTCGGCGCCTGACGATCCCCCGATAGCCCGGATCGAGATTGCCCTTCCCCCGCCCATCACCACTTCCACGCGTTCAGCAGCGCCGCTGTCGCAGGCAACCGCCGTGCGATTTCCTTGTTCGCAAGGAGGCGCCGCAACCGCACCAGGTCGCTCTCATCGTCCACGTCGAAGCTCTCCGGCAAGAGATGGACGCGCAGGCCGTCGGCCGCCGCCTTGCGCAGCGTCGCCGCCAGTACGCCCGACGTGCTCATGGCGATGCCGCTGAACAGGTCGTGGAGCGCCCGCATGGCGATCAGGTAATAGCCACCGTCGGCACTCGGGCCGAGCACGACGTCGACGTCGTGCAGGCGGCGTTCCGCTTCGTCGAGCCATTGGTCGCGCACATGTGGCACGTCGGCGCCGATCATGATGACGCGTGCAAACCCCTCGCTGAACAAGCGCCGGAAGGTGTTTTGCATTCGCTGGCCGAGATCGCCGCCTTCCTGCAGCATCCAGCGCGCCTCGGCTCCGATGACCGACTGGAAGTCGCGCTCAGGAGGCGCGAACGCCCACACGAGGGTCGGCCGCCCGCCGGTGAAGCGCCTGCTGATGTCCTGCAGGAAAGCCTCGTAGAGTTGGCACGCGCGCTCGGCCCCGATCGCAGGGGACAGGCGGGTCTTGACCGCGCCGACCTTCGGGTAGCGGGCCATGACGACGAGCGCGGTGCGAGACATACGGAGACCAAGCCCGCTGCAATCGTGTCTGTCAACCCTTCCGTTGCTGCCGGGTCGCGCCCGGCTTCTCCTGCACGCTGCCTTCGGGGTAAGCTCCTTCCCCATGATCGGGCGGGTGCTGACCATTGCCGGCTCGGATTCGAGCGGTGGGGCGGGAATTCAGGCCGACCTCAAGACCTTCACTGTCTTTCGCGTGTACGGCATGAGCGCCATCACTGCGCTCACCGCCCAGAACACACAAGGGGTGACCGGCATCACGCCGGTGACGCCCGAGTTCGTGCGCCGGCAGATCGACGCGGTCGCGAGCGACATCGGCATCGATGCGGCCAAGACGGGCATGCTGGCGAACCGCGGCATCATCGAGGCGGTCGCCGCGGCGGTGCGCCATCATCGCATCACGCCGCTGGTCGTCGATCCGGTCATGGTGGCGCAGAGCGGGGCCGCCTTGCTCGAACCGGATGCGGTGGCCGCGCTGCTGCATGAGCTGATCCCGCTGGCGACGGTGGTGACGCCGAACACGCACGAAGCGGCGGCTCTGCTCGGCGGACCGGTCGACTCGCTCGCGGCCATGCGTGACGCTGCGAGGCGGTTGGTGGATGCGGGATCTCGAGCGGCTTTCGTGAAGGGCGGGCATCTCGGCGACACCGCCGAAGCGGTGGATGTGCTATGCGACGGCGGTACCCTGCACGAGCTGCGCGGGCCACGGCTGCACGCGCGCCACACGCACGGCACGGGCTGCTTACTGTCCGCCGCGCTTGCGGCGGGGTTGGCGCTGGGGCGGCCGCTACTCGATGCCGCCCAGGAGGCCAAGCGTTTTGTCGCCGCCGCCATTGCCGCCGGCCTGCCGCTCGGTGCCGGCAGTGGGCCGGCGAATCCGCTGGCATGGCTGGATAGGACGGAAGACTGAAAGCTGGCGAGGAAATCCGTGGGGGTGGAGCAATGCTTCACCCCTCAAGAACGGTGCCGGCGCAACGCGGCTCCAGTCTTGACGGCGGGAACACTGCTCCCGCCCTTCCGCTGGTGTCCCCACCTGTTGCGGCGGGGATTTTTTCGCGAACTCTGAGTCATAACGTGCGCGGTGCCGGAGCAATGCTCCGGCACTCAAGAGGCGAAGCCGACGCTTGTGACACCCTTGAGGGCCGGGGTACTCCACCGGCCCGCGTCACGCATATTCTTTGACAAATTTTCGGTCCTTGTTACTGAGGCGCCGAAGGAGAGGAGCGACATGGCGAGGATGCAATTCGGCGTGATGCTGCCGCAGATCAAGCGGAGCTGGCAGGAGACGCGGGCGGCGGCGGAGGAAGTCGAGCGGTTGGGGTTCCATTCCGTGTGGTTCAACGACCACCTCTACGGTATTCCGATGCCCGCGATCCCGATCATGGAGGCTTGGACGGCGCTGTCGGCGGTCGCGGCGGTCACCTCGCGCGTCGAACTGGGCACGCTGGTCTCGCCGGTGGGGTTCCGCAACCCGGCCCTCTTCGCCAAAATGGTCGCGACGCTGGATCAGATCAGCGGCGGACGGGTGATCGTCGGCCTCGGCTGCGGCTGGTTCGAGCAGGAGTACAGCGGTTACGGCATCGACTTCCCGCCCTTGCCGCAGCGCCTGCGCCAGTTGGATGAAGCCGACCAGTTGATGCGCAAGATGTGGAGCGAGAAGC
>JBBITY010000099.1:9151-9636 GCA_037440565.1 Desulfurellales bacterium | reverse complement strand
GATGTCGCTGAATGCCGAGATACGATATATCGCTCCGGCGAACCGAATCGATGAAGGCTTTGCAGCCGGCGTATTCGGAGTAAGTTTCTACCGCGAGCACCATCTGACGAAGGCGGCGGATGGGTCAGAGTGAGGCAGCGGTCGGTCGAGGCATTTCCTTGCAGGAATGCCGCGAAGCAGCTTCTTTCTCTTCGGTCCGCGTGGCACCGGCAAATCCCTCTGGACGCAACAAACGCTTCCCGACGCTCTTCGCATCGACCTTCTCGATCCCCTTGCGCTGCGGACGTATAGCGCTCGGCCGGAACGGCTCAGGGAGTTGATCGACGGGAACCCCGCAGCGAGCCGCGTGGTCATCGACGAAGTGCAGAAGGTCCCAGAGTTGCTCCCGGTCGTTCACTCGCTCATTGAGGAATGACGGCACCTGCAGTTCATCCTCACGGGATCGAGCGCTCGCAAGCTGAAGCGATCCGCTATCGATCTATTGT
>JBBITY010000099.1:6286-9133 GCA_037440565.1 Desulfurellales bacterium | reverse complement strand
CCTCCGCTCGCTCCACCCATACATGGCTGCGGAGCTCGGGGAGCGATTCCGCGTCGAGGTGGCGCTCGAACACGGCCTGGTTCCCCTGGTCCTTGCCGCTGCCGATCCTGGCGACGTCCTGCGCACCTACGCCACTCTCTACCTGCGCGAAGAGGTGCAACTGGAGGGCTTGGTGCGCAACATCGGCGTGTTCGCTCGCTTCCTCGAATCGATCAGCTTCTCGCATGCGTCGGTTCTCAACGTCAGCGCCGTGTCGCGCGACTGCCACGTCGAGCGCAAGACCGTCGAGGCTTATGTCGCGATCCTCGAGGACCTCCTGCTCGCCTTTCGCGTTCCCGTGTTTACGAAGCGGCCGCGCCGCGCGGTCGTCGTGCATCCGAAGTTGTATCTCTTCGACGCCGGCGTGTACCGATCCCTGCGCCCGGCTGGCCCGCTCGATCGCCCCGAGGCGATCGCCGGCCCGGCGCTTGAAGGGCTGGTCGCGCAGCACCTGCGGGCTTGGATGGCATACCGGACCGACGAACACCAGCTCTACTTCTGGCGCACGCGCTCCGGAGTCGAGGTGGTTTTCGTGATCTACGGCACCACGGGCCTGTGGGCGCTGGAAGTTACGAACTCCGCCCGCGTCCGTCCGGAGGACTGCCGCGGCCTGGCCGCCTTCCACCAGGACTATTCCGAGAGCCGCTGCCTGCTGCTCTACCGAGGACGCGAGCGGCTCAGGAGCGACGACATCCAGTGTCTCCCGGTCGATGAGTTCCTGAAATCCCTGCGTCCCGATGAACCGATCAGCCGGATCGCGTAGCCCGTGCCCCGCAAAGCGTTCGCCGTACTCACGATCTGCCGCACTTCCGCACCTCCCATCAACTCCTCGCGCAGTCGCTCCGGATTCGGCCGGGTTTGCCGCCGGAAGGCGGCCCGCAGAAGGAAAGCGCCAATTGTGGAGAAAAGGTCCGAAGCAGGCTTGCGGCGTAAACCCTTGACTCACTAGACTACAGTTATGCCCGCTTCAGGTGGAGCGTCACGAGTGGTCGAGGAGTTGCGCAGGAAGCTACCGAAGCTTCTGCGTGAAGATCCGGAAGTCCGTGGTCATTTTATCGCGGTGATGAGTGACTACTTCACTACCCGCGAGGAGACGCAAGCGATTCTTGCCGAACTCCGACAACTGGGCCACAGGATCGAGGAGCAGGGACGCAGGATCGAGGAGCAGGGACGCAGGATTGACGAGCACACACGGACGCTTGGCGCCATCGGCGCGCGCTGGGGAATGCTGGCCGAAGACTCGTTTCGGGCCGCGGTTCGGTCGCTGTTCGCGGATCAGCCCCACGTCAAGGTGGAGCACTGGCGCCATCGCGACGAGGCGGGGACAGTTTTTGGCTATCCAGCCGATGTCGACATGGACGTGGTCATCCGCGATGGGCGCCTGATTGTACTGGAAATCAAGTCTTCAATTTCAGCCGGTGACGTACTCGTCTTTCAGCGACGCGTGAAGCTCTACGAGGCAGTCACCGGGCGCGTTCCCGATCGTGCCATCATGGTCGGTCCGTTTATCGACGAACGCGCTCGAGAAGTAGGCGCGCAACTCGGCATCGAACTGGTCACCGGAGTCTCACCTCCCACCGTTTGACCGCGACACGGACAGAAGAGTTCGTTGAGAAGCGGGGGAATGTCTCGCGCTCGGTGAAGCACCCGGACGATTGTGACGGTGGTTTCGCTTGCTCGTGAGGTGTCCCGGCGCGCGCACGTGCGAGCCAGGCGCGTGGCGGCCTACTGGCCTCCTCCGAAATTTGCTCGGCGCCCTTCGAGTCGGGCCAGGACGGGCCTCTGCCGCCGGCGATGCGGGCGAGGGGCGTCCGGACTGCTCGTGCTCAACGCCTCCGCGGCTCTGTGTTGGCCTCTGTCTTCTGATCACTGCTAGACGTCGATCTCGACCACGGTGACACCGCTCCCCCCTTCGGACTCATCGCCGCTGCGGAATTCGCTGCAGTACGGCGAGGCGGCCAGGTACTCGTGCACGGCGCGGCGCAGGGCGCCGCTGCCGACGCCGTGGATGACGCGTACCCGGGCCTGACCCGCGCGCACCGCGCGGTCGAGAAAGCTGTCGAGCTGCTCCACCGCCTCGCGCGCCCGCAGTCCGATCAAACTGATCTCCAGCGGCACGTCGGCCCTGCGGTCCGCGACACTCACGCGCACCGACTCCGCCGCCGGCGCGCGGCCGACGCGGCGCAGCTCGGCAGCCGGCACCTCGAAGCGCAGGGAGCCGCGCTGGATCCACGCGCGGTCCCCTTCGACCGAAAGCAGCTCGCCACGGATGCCGCGCTCACCGACCTCGACGGTATCCCCTTGCCGCAACGGTCCCGGCAACCGCTCCGCCTTCGGCTCCGGACTCGCCTCCGCGCTGTGCGCGCCGATCGCCGCTTCGCGCTCGCGCACGAAGCGCTCGAAGCTGGTCCGCTCTTCGGCGGCACGGCGCAGCTCCTTCAGAAGAGCGCCTCCCTCTGCTTTCGTGGCGCGCAGGAATTCGCGTGCTTCACGCAGCTCATTCTCCCAGGCTTTCCGCCGGCGCTGGCGCAACTCCTCCAACAACCGACGCGACTCCGCCTCTTGTGCCGCCAACGCGTCCGCACGGGCCTGCACCGCAGCGAGCTCCTGTTCGAGCTGGCGCCGCGAACTTTCGAGCTGCTCTATCGCATCGCTCAGCGCCCGGGACTCCTCGGACTGCGCGGCGCGCGCGGCCTCGAGAACGGACTCGGGCAGGCCGAGGCGCCGGGCAATCGGCAGGGCGAGGCTTCGGCCGAGGGAGTGGTACGTGAGCCGGTAGCGCGGCGTGAGGCTCTCGACGTCGAAGTC
>JBBITY010000099.1:0-6273 GCA_037440565.1 Desulfurellales bacterium | reverse complement strand
GCCGCCAGCAGGCAGACGGGTCGGCCAAGAGCGAAGCGCTTGACCGGCGCGTAGTGCGTCGTGACGGCAACGCGGGCATCGGATTGCTCGAAATGCCGAATCAACCCGATCGCGAGGGCCGCGCCTTCTTCGGGATCTGTCCCGACACCCGGCTCGTCGAGCAAAATCAGCGGTCCGCGCGCATCGCCGGCCAGAATCTCACACAGGTTGACGATGTGGGCCGAAAAGGTCGAAAGGTCGCGCTCGATGTTCTGTTCGTCGCCGATGTCGGTGAACACGGCCGGGGCACACGGCAACTGCGCCCCCTCTGCCGCCGGGATCAAGATGCCGCTCTGGGCCATCAGCACGCACAGGCCAAGGGTCTTCAGGGCCACGGTCTTTCCGCCCGTGTTGGGGCCCGTGATGATCAGGACACGTTTGTCAGCCGGAAGCAGCAAATCGACCGGGGTCACGGGCCGTCCGGCGAAGAGCAACTCTGGGTGCCGCGCCTCGCGCAAGTCCAGCGCGCCGTCCGTGAAGACCGGGCGCGTGCAGCGGTACGCGCGCGCGAACTTGGCCCGCGCCAGGAGACAATCCACGGCGATCAGCGCCGCAATGCTGGCGGCAATGGCCTCGCGCTCGGCACGCACCAGCGCCGTGAGGTCGGCCAGGATGCGGTGCACGATGGCGTCTTCCTCTCGGATCGCCAAGAGGAGCTCGTTGTTGAGGTCGACGGCGAACAGCGGCTCGATGAAAAGCGTTTCGCCGGAGATCGAGCGGTCCTGCACGACGCCGGAAAGACGGCCGACAGCCCCGGCGCGAATCGGTATGACGAAGCGGTTGTTGCGCAGCGTGACGTACGTGTCGGACACGACATCAGCCAGGCCCGGCCGCGCTACGAGCTCTTCGAGTCGCCGCGACAGCTCATCGCGCAAGCGCCGAATGGCCACTCGGATGGCGGCCAGCTCGTCGCTCGCCTGATCCAGGACCGTCCCGTCGTCGTCGAGCGCGCGCGCCAGCGGCGCTTCGAGGTTCGGAAAGGGCCGCAGTCGGGACGTCAGATCGCCTAGGGCCGGATGCGCGGCCGTGTGGCGGCGCAGGAACGCCCCGACCTGGCGCACGGCGACCACGGCGGCCCGGATATCAACCAGCGCTTTCCCATCGAGGACGAATCCTTCGTGTGCGGCCGCACGCAGATGCGGGCGCACGTCGGGAAAGGCATGCAGGGGCGCGTCGCCTTGCGTCTCGAGCAGGCGAAAGCACTGCCAGGCCTGGTCCAGCGCATGCTCGGCTGCCCCGCGATCGGCTGTCGGCCGCAGGGCGCGGCACGCTTCCTTGCCCGCCGCTGAAACCGCGAAGTCCGCCACCCGGGCGCAAACGCGCGCGAACTCCAACGCGGCGAGGTCACGCGGGCGCATGGCGCCGCCAGTATAGCGGTGTCGCCCAAATCCAACCACTCTTCGCTCCGCGTCTCGGTGCCTCGCCCGAAGGTTGTCGGAACCCTCACCTTCCTCCGGCGGGAGACGCGGGAAGGGGTCTTTGGGCGGCGGCGGTGCATCGTCATGCGTCTCGTTCGCGAGCTTGACTTGCCCCGGGTGCCCCGTAGAATCCGCCCGCCCGGCGAACCGCCGGTACCCGCATGCTGGCCAGAGTGGTTACCGTGTTGAAGAGGAACTGGGTGGGCATTCGCGTCATCACCACGTTCCTCGGGCTGATCGTCGGATTCTTTTTCGTCCTAACCTGGGAGCCGATCGTCAGCCGCGTCGACCTGGGCGCCGGTCTGGCGCAGCTCGCAGCCTGGATGAGCTACCCGCTGCTCAAGGCGCTCGGCCTGGGGTTGGGCTTCGATGTCCACCGCATCGGAACCATCGTGGGCTCGGGACCATTCGAGGTCGACGTGGCCCCGGCATGCTCCGGAGCGGTGCCGACCAGCATCTACCTCGCCGCGGTGTTCGCGTATCCGACCAACTGGCGCGCCAAGGGGATCGGCGCCGCACTCGGGATCGGCACGATCCATCTCGTCAACTTGGTGCGGGTGTGGGCGCTGTTTCTGATAGGTCTTTACTGCCGCGAGGCGTTTCACGAAACGCACGTGTACGTCGCCCAGGCCTTGGTCGTCTGCGTAGCGGTCGCCTTGTGGCTGTACTGGGCGACCCGGTTTGCCGATGCGCCTCTCCGTTAATCCGTGGCTCTTTCTCGGCCGCCTGCTCGTGTTCTTTCTGCTCACGTACCTGCTGTGGCAGCCGGTCGCCCCCTACTATACCCAGTTGCTCTTCTATGCGTCGCGAGCGGGCGTCTGGCTCACCGAGTTGTCAACCGATCCGCTGTGGCGTACCGGGACGACCCTCGTCGCGCGCGGCACGGCCATCTTCTACTCGCATCGGAATTTCGCGGCCTTCGACCCGCCCCTTCCGCCGCAAGGCATCCCCGCGGAGTGGGTGATGGCGAACTTGGTGCTGCTGGTCCCCTTGATGCTGGCCACGCCGGCGCCTTCGTGGCGGGCGCGCTTCGGCCGTCTCGCTGCGGCGCTGGTGGTGGCGCTCGTGCTCCAGGTGGCTGACGTGGTGGTTGCCATCAAGGTATTTTATGCGGGCACGTTCCGCGGCTACTGGAGCCGCAGGGCATACAACGTCTATCAGTTCCTGGACGCATTCTTTCAAAGCTGGGATACCCAACTCTTTCCGTTTGCCATCTGGGCGGGCATTCATTTCCGCCAACTGCTCGGCAGCCGAAGTGCGGCTGCGCAGCCCTGCGGTGAAGCGCCAGCGCCCACCGGCACGCCGCCCCCCCCGAAGCCACCCACCAGGGCACAGCGGCGCCGCGCGCAGCGGAAGCGGTAGCTTGTTCCACGGCGTGTCGCCCTTTTCGTCAGCAAGGGAATTCGAGTATAAGACCACGATCTCGACGTCTTCGAGTGAACACCCTCTCGGGAGAGTACCGATCGGCCCGAAGAGCAGCTTTGGCGGAGGAGGATCCAATGACAACCTTACGACCGATTCCGATTCTCATCGGTGTTTGCGCCCTGATCTGTACGGTCGGTGCCGCCCCAGCGGCCGCGCAGCCCAGAGGGGCCTGCCGCGCGGACATCGAAAAGTTCTGCAAAGATGTGAAGCCCGGGGGCAGCCGCATCAGGGACTGCCTGAAGTCTCACGAGGCCGAGCTGTCTGCCGAGTGCCGGTCGCACATTCAGGCGGGCCCGGGAGCTGTGAAGCAGCGCCGCCGGCCGGGGGGCAGGCCGGGTAGAGGACTCCCCGATGCCTGCCGGGAGGATCTGGACAAGTTTTGCAAGGACATCCGGCCCGGCCAGGGGCGCATCGCGGCATGCCTGAAGAGCCACGAATCGGAACTGTCCGAGGCGTGCAAAGCCGCGCTCAGCCGTCGCCCTCGAGCCGGCACAAGCGGCGCGACGAAGAAGTGACCGCGCGTCTGCGCCCCCGCGTTCGTGCCGGGGGCAAAGAGCAGCAGGTGGGGGAGCGCACCGCCGCTCCGCGCCGTTACGGCGTCGACGAAATCTGCGCTTTCGGCACGGGGAACAACACCGCTTTCTCGGCGTCAAGGCCGTAGGACGCCGTTCGGTTTCGTTCCGGTGGGGTATACGCCTTGCACTCGCCACAGGGCATGCCGTGGCGTGTGCCAACCTCGGTCGCGGTCCTGTGCGCCGCCGTGTCCGCATCCGCACAGTGGTACGCGTGGACTGACGAGGGCGGCACCCTTCAGGTGACCAACCAGCTCGCAACCGCACCGCCGGCGTTGAACGGCCGGGTTGCGGTTCTGCCGTTTGAAGAAGCGCCGGACGGACTGGCGAGCGCGGATCCGGCCGTGCCGGGACCGGATCGGGCCGGCGATCCCCGCGCGGCCGCGCTGCGCCGCTGCAAAGCCCGGCTGGCCGCGCGCTGGGCGCACTGGCGCCTGCTCCGTGGGTTGGAACGGAAGACCGCGGAGCAACTGCGGGTCGAGAACCAACTGCAGGACGAGATCCGTGCCGCCAAGGCCGCCATGCAGGCGCTACGGGCGCAAAAGGGAGATCGTCCGTGAAGCGCCAGGGAGGCATGGGCTTGATCGAGGTGGTCGTGGGCCTGGGGCTGATGGTGCTCGCGATTTTGGGACTGAATTCGCTCGCCATTTCGCTGATCCGGGGTAACCTGAGCGCGCGGCTCACCGACGAAGCCACGCGCCTGGCCCAGTCGAAAATCGAAGAAGTACGCAGCGCGGGCTACACCGCCGCGCGCGTGGGCACGACCACCGAAGCGGTGCTGAGCGCCATCGGCACGCCGGGCCTGACCTTCGGCCGCACCACTACTATTGCCGCCGGGCCATTGCCCGGGACGCGGACCGTCACGATTACGATGAGCTGGTACGATGAAGGCCTGCGCCAGGCGACCTTCCTTTCGGAGATCGTGCAGTGAAAGGCGCCGGACCATCGCCCGCAGGGGGACGACACTCAATGAGGGGGGTTTCGCTCATCGAAGTCCTGGTCACGGTGAGCCTGCTGAGCCTGCTGATGGCTGCGGCGTACAGCAGCCTCATCATGCAGATGCGCGCCCACGCGGCGCAGACGCTGATGGCCGAGACGATGCACCAGGCCCGCAGCGCGCTGCAAGTGCTGACAGACCACATTGAAATGGCCGGATTCGGCGTGCCCACCGCCACCCGTCCGTCCGTTCCGGATTCCCTGTTGATCGCCGAGGCAACCCGGTTGCGCTTCTGGAGCGACGTTGCAACCACGCACACCTATCTAACAGCCGACGCGCTGCGGAACGACCGCAGCGTGACCGTGCTGACCTCCGCAGGACTGGCAGCGGGCGACGCGGTGTACCTCACCGACACCACCAATTGGTATTTCGGCACCGTGACGGCGGTGAACGGAACGACCGTCCAGGTCAGTCCTCCGCTCACGTACAACTTCACCGCCGGCAGCCTGCTGAACCCGGTTGAGCAGGTGACCTTCGAGCTGGCCGACGGCGAACTGCGCCGGAACGGCCGGCCCTTCATCCCCAATGTTGCCGCGCTGGAGTTCACTTACGACTCCCAGACCCTTCGTGAGGTCCGCGTCATCACCATCGAGCTGACGGTGGAAACGCGGGCGACCGACGTCAATCGGGGCCGGCCACTGGAAGTCACGGTTCGCACACAGGTCGCGCCGCCGAATCTCGCTTTGTGAGAGTGCGCATATGATATCGCGCCGTCTCGACAAACAGGGAATGGCCATCACGCTTGCCTTGGGCTTCATGGTCGTCGTCCTGGTCATCGCCGCCGGGGTGCACAGCCTGGTTCTCGGGCAGCTCCGCGCCAGCGGCACGCAGCGCCGGCGTGTGGCGGCGGAGTACCTGGCCGAAGGCGGCGTGGCGCGGACGATCGCGTGGTTCAACTCGCAGGGATATCAGCTCCCGCAGTTCAGCACGCTCACCGCCACGGTGCCCGTCAAGCTGACGAGCAACAACATGGTGGTGGTTCTGCCGAGCAACCACCCGGACAGCTATACGGACCAGTACGGCCAGCAACGCAGCAATATGGTCACCAATTACACCACGTATCTCAACTCGCAGACCACCAGCGCCGGGACGTACTCGGTCACCGCCTCGCTCATGAACCGGCAGCCGGAAACTTGGGAGCTGCGCGCCACGGGCGAGAGCGGTGGCGTGACGCGCCAGGTGGGCGCCCTGCTCGTACGCCAGCAGGAGTCGCTCTTCGGCGACGCGTTGTTCGGACGCGACCGCGCCACGCTGAACGGCAACCCGTATACGGACAGCTACGACTCGACCGTCGGACCGTACGGCGGCGCCAACCGATTCGCCACCGGCAATGTGCGCAGCAACGGGCCCATTACGCTCAACGGCAACTCGACGGTCCGGGGCGACGCGATTCCCGGACCGAACGACCGCGTCACACTGAACGGCAATTCGAGTGTTACCGGCTCCACCGACCCGGCGAAGACCCCCGAAACCCTTCCGGCCTCGGTGATTCCCGACAACGCCATCAATCTCGGCAAGCTCAGCTTGAGCGGCAACCAGACGCGGACCGTCACTGCCGGGACGTATCGGCTCAGCCGGCTCTCGATCTCGGGCAACGCGCGCCTGATCATCGACGCGTCGGCGGGTCCGGTGACCCTGTACGTGACCGGAACCATCTCAATCGGCGGGAACGGCGTCGCCAACAACAGCGGCCTGCCGCGGAACTTGTCCATCGTACAGGTCGGCGGTTCCAGCGTATCGTTCTCCGGCAATGCGAACTTCTATGGCACCGTGTACGCGCCGGATTCCCCGCTGGCGCTGAACGGCAATGGGCAGATGTTCG
>JBBITY010000098.1:0-9772 GCA_037440565.1 Desulfurellales bacterium | reverse complement strand
GCCGGGCCAGCTCTTCGGCCGCGGCGAAGAGACCCTCGGCGAGCAGCGCGCCGTAGCCGCGGCGCTCGGCGATCTGGATGATCAACTCTTCTTCCGCCTGCGCGTTGCCCCATTCGAGTGACAGGCCCCCGGTGTCCGCGGCCGTGAGCAGGCCCTCCTGCCACCAGTGCATCGAGGTGGCGACCGCGGTGCCGATCGTGATGCTGTCCATGCCGAGGTCGTTCACCAGGTTGGTCAGGTGGAGAATGGTGGCGTAGTCGGAGACCCCGCACATGGGGCCGAGAGGGATGATGGTGCCAGCCTCGCCGCCCGATCCCCGTTCGTTCGCGAAGGGGCCGTCGCGGATCACCCAGTGGTGATCGCAGTGCTGGAAGCAGGCGTGGCAGGCCCCGGAGCCGGTGGCGAACTCCGTGCGGAAGCGCTCGACGCTCAGCTTGGCGTACGGGAAGTCGCGCACCTGTACGTTGTACTGGCAGTTGAGGGTGCCCGACAGCTCGACCAGCCACTTCGTCCCCTGCTCGCCGAAGCGCTTAAAGCGCGGATCGGAGCGATTCTTCTCGTACACGGCCTGGAAGGCCGCAAAGGCGTCGGCGGGCCGCGCCACCCGGATGCCGCGCGTGCCCTTCACGACGATCGCCTTCAGGTTCTTGGAACCGAAGACCGCGCCGGTCGAGCCGCCGGCCGGTGCCCGGTAGAGGTCGCACGTCGCCATGGAGCCGTGGACGCGGTTTTCGCCCGCCGGGCCGATGATCAGTCGCGCGTATTGCGTCAGCCCCACCTCGTCGCGCAGGAGATGATCGCTTTCGCGCACGCGCTTGCCCCAGAGGTGGCGGGCGTCGCGCAGCTCGACGTGTTCGTCGGCGATGCGCAGGTAGACCGGATGCGGCGCCCGGCCCGTGATGACGATGGCGTCGTAGTTGGCGTACTTCAACTCTGCGGCGAACTGCCCGCCGGCGTTGGCGTCGAGATAGGCGCCGAGCGACGGGCTCAACCCCACGGCCACGGTCAATCGGCCGGACCCCGGGGTGAGCGTCCCGGTGAGGGCGCCCGGCGCGAGACACAGCAGATTGTTCGGGCTGAACGGGTCGCGCTGGCGGAAGTCGCAGCCATCGAAGATGAGCTTCTCGGCAAACCCCTGGCCGCCCAGAAACTTGCGCGCAAAGCCCTCTTCCAACGGCTGCCGCTGAATCGCGCCGCTGGTCAGATCGATGCGGAGAATCGTGCCGGCCCAACCGCAGAGTGCCATTATGCTCCCCCGAGCAGTGTGCGCGCGGTGGCCACGCGCTTGCCGAAGGCCACGGCCTCCGGCTCGATGAAGCGCAGCGCGCCGGTCTCACAGAAGCGCACGCACCGCGGGTCGCCCCCGCAGAGGTCGCACTTGGTGACCTGTCGGCTGATCGGATGCACGGACATCGCGCCGTACGGGCAACCAATGACGCACATCCGGCAGCCGATGCAGCGCCCGTAGTCGACCGTCAGCGCGCCGGTCCCGGCATGACGGCTGATCGCGCTCGGCTGACACACCTGCTCGCACATCGCCACGTCGCACTGCTGGCATACCGCGGGCACGTGAACGCCATCTTCATCCCAGCGAACGATCGCCAAACGGGCAGCGGCTGGGTTGGCTACGCCGTCTTGGTGCAGCGAGCAGGCGATCTCACACAGCCGGCAGCCGGTGCAGCGGGAATGATCGACGGCGAGGATTCTTCTGGTCATGCGCAGTATTTCTGTCGGCACGGGTGCTCGGCGGCGTCGCCTGCGCTCGGAGTCGGTGATGGAGCACCGCTCCGTCCCGCCAGACCGATGCGGGCGCCGCGCGGCCCGCCCCTTGCCGGCGCGAGCACTGCCGCTGCCCGCCCATTCGGGTTCCCCGCTGCCCGTGGACGGATTTCTTCACGTGCGCGCAGTGCCGCGCGGCACAGCACTTCGAGCGGGTGCATGACCTTTCGGCCCGTGCCGTGCTCGATCTGCAGCTTGCACGCACCGCAGTCGGTGAGCACGACATCGAAGTCACCCTGGCCGACGGCCCCGAACACTCCGGCGCCGATGTCCATCGACTCGGCGTAATGGGCGCGCTCCAAACCGAACGTCCCGGAGAGGCCGCAGCAGCCGCGGCCGAGGTTGGTCACGTCCATTCCCAGCGTCTGTTCGAGCAACTGTATCGAGTCGCCGTCCAGTCCCTGTGCGCGGAGATGGCAGGGCAGGTGATACGCTGCCCGCGGCGTTTCCGCCGCGCGGGCTTGCAGCCGGCCGTCGTCGAGGAGAAAGCGGGACAGGAAGTGCGTGTGGGCGGCGACCCGCTCGGCCGGCTCCGAGGGAAACAGTCGCGGGTAGTCGCGCGCCAGCGCCAACTGGCAGCTCGGGCAGGTGGTCACGACTTCGTAGCCGGAACCGACGTACGCGGCGAGCGACGCGATGTTCGTGCTGGCAAGCTGGCGCGCTGCGGCGATCTCTCCCTTTGCGTACAGTGGGATTCCGCAGCAGCGCCAGGTCGGAAGCGTGACCTCGTAGCCCAGCGCTTCGAGAATCTCGACGGCCGCCTGGCCGACCTCCGGGTTGTTGTAGTTGGCGAAGCAGCCGAAATAGTAGACGACGCGGCGGCGGGCGCCGCGCTGACCTACCTGCCCCCGCTCTCGCGCGGGCGTCTCTTCCCCCTCTCCCGCAACACTGGCGGGAGCGGGTTGGGGTGAGGGCTCCTTTTCGCCCGTCTTCTCCGCGTACCAGCGCTCGAAGGTGTCCTTGCGAAACACGGGCAGGCGCCGTTGGGCGCTGAGGCCGAAGACCTTCTCCATGACCGCTGGCGCCAGCGGCATCTCCGGGGCGCGGTTGCTCACCGGCGCGGTGGCGGAGAAAATCTTACATAGATGCTCCACGTCGCCCTGCACGCGACGGCGCCAGCCGGACAGCCCGCGCCCGCGTGTGCGGATGACGTCGGCCCGGCGCCGGGCGATGAGTTCAGGCAAGGGGATGTCAAGCGGGCAGTCCACCTCGCAGTTCCCGCAGAGAGTGCAGAGATCGAGGGAAGGATTATCGCCGCGCAGGTGACTCCAGAGATAATCCTTGGGGCTCCAGCCGCCCGGCCCACGGAAGAAGGGATACGTCGGGCAGCGGGTGGCGCAGGCGCGGCAACCGATGCAGGTGAAGAGCGACCGGTACTGGTCCTTGAGCAGGTCCAGCCGCCCGTTGTCGAGCAGGACGACCTCCGTCGCCGCCGGCCCGGGAACGACGGGAAATCGGTCGAGGGGACTGCCGACCGGAGCCGTGCGCGAAAGGTCGAGCAGGACGGTATCCGTGCCGAAGGCGCTGACCGCCTCGGCTTGCCGCCGGGCCGCCGCATCATCCGCCGTGATCTTGTCGATCCCGACCACGAAGATCAGCAGGCGAGCGGCGCGCAGCAGGTCGCCGATGTTGTTCGAATGCTGGACGAGATAGATCGACCCGGTTGCGGCCGAGACGGCATTGGCGCCGAACAGCCCGACCACGTCGCGCCGCTCGCGGCAGTCGGCGTCGACCGCCTGCGTCCGCCAGTTGATCGGCAACTCGCGAGGCGGCAGTTGCCAGAAGCGCTGGTGACGGCCCTGAAACGCGGTTGCGCCCGGTCCGTACGTCGGCACGATCTCCACGCCGCGTTCCGCAAGCGCTGGGGACAGCTCGGCCAGCACGGCCCCGCCCGTGATAGCGACGGTGGTGCCGCCGGCGCGGCGGGTGATGTGATCCGCCGCGGCGCCGGCGGTGCAGGCACGGGTGACCGGGATACCGCGCTCAGCGAGCGAGGCGACCAGTCGGGCTGCGAGCTGATCCGCGTGCGCGGCCGCGTGGTCGCGGTCGTGCGCCAATCTCGCCCGATCGGGTGACGCGGGGCGGGCTTGTCGCGTCAGGGTTGCTGCCGCTCGCCACCGTGCGGGTTCGTTGCATGGTTCGCGCAGGTAAATCGACAGCATCAACTCCCACGGGCGCGCGCCGCCGCGCGACGTGCACGCGGGCTGGCGCCGCTGCTGGGCGCTCGCTTTCTGCCGCGCAGGCGCTTGGTCTTCTGCACGTCCACGCAGCGGTTTTTGACATCGATTGCCACGCCATACACCCGCTCCGCCTGCTCGATCGACACGTAATCGTCCAAGACGTCTGCGAGCACCTTCTCCGGATCCCGCCGGATCGGCGGGCCGTAGCCGCCTCCGCCGTTGGCGCGGATGCGCACGGTGTCGCCGGGCTGGAGGATGTATCCCTTCTTGGGATGCGGCCGGATCGTGCCGTTGATGACGAGGTCGGCCGCCGCGCCGGCCAGCCCGCCGCGCAAGCCGAGCGGTGGGTTCTTGATCCGCTCCTGCATGCAGAAAAACGTCGCCGGCTTGGTGCTGCGCAC
Source organism: Desulfurellales bacterium (assembly GCA_037440565.1). Classification (GTDB taxonomy): domain Bacteria; phylum Desulfobacterota; class Binatia; order HRBIN30; family CADEER01; genus JBBITY01. The sequence continues at coordinate 5,412 of JBBITY010000098.1, read as the reverse complement.
CTGCACTTCGATCTCCTGGCCGAGGCCGCCGCGGTGCTTGCCCGCCCCGCCCGAGTCGCGGATCATTTCGCGCCGGCGCACGAAGAGCGGGAACTCGTTTTCGATCACCTCGATGGGGATGTCGGAGATCACGAACGGGAACAGCGTCGTCGGCGAGTCCTTCGTCGGTCGCGCGCCCATGCCGCCGAGGCAGGTGCAGATGCCGACCATCGGATCGCCGCGCTCGTTGGTGCCGATGACGCCGAAGTTGGACACCGCCGCGGAGTCGGCCACCACCCGGCTGGGAATGACCTTGGCCAGTGCGCCGAAGACGGCGGAGGGAATGTAGAAACCCGTGAGGTGGCGGGCCATCACCGGTGCGGGGTGCTTGGCGTTCATGATGCTGCCCTCGGGTGCGACGAGGGTCAGCGGTCGGTAGCTGCCCTCGTTGTCGCGCACGTGCGGGAATATCGTGCACATCAGACACTGGTGCGTGAGGGCGAGCGTGTGGTTGTAAACGAGGTTGATGCCGTACATGCACTGGTCCGAACTGCCGGTGTAGTCGATGGTGATGTCCGAGCCTTTCACGGTGAGGGCGAGCTGGATCTTCACCGGATCGGTCGCGTCATAGCCGTCGGCGTAGACCGCGTGCCGGTACGTGCCGTCGGGAATCGCCGCGATGGCCGCGCGCGTCGCCTGCTCGGTCGTGTCGATCATTGCCTGCGACAGGCCATCCAGATCGTCGAGGCCGAACTCCTCCATCATCCGCACGATCTTCCGCGCCGCCGCCTCGGCGGCGCCCATCTGCGCCCGGATGTCGGCGAGGACGACCTCCGGGTGGCGGATGTTGTTGGAGACCATCTCGAAAATATCGAGATTGGGCTCGCCGGCCGAGAAGAGCTTGACGGCCGGGATGAAAATGCCTTCCTCGTAGAGCGAGGTGCTGTCGGCGGAAAAGCCGCGACCGCCCATGTCGATGTGATGGCCGAGGTACGCCGTGAACCCGACGACGCGGTCGCGGAAAAAGATGGGCACGACGACCGCCGTGTCGTTGATGTGGCCGCCGACCCGCCACGGGTCGTTGGAGATGAGGACGTCGCCGGGTTTCAACTCGTCGGCGGAAAACTTTTCGAGGAAACACTTGACGGTTTGGCGAATGTGGCACTCGCCCTCGTCGGCATGGGTCATGAAGTTGCCGGCGCGGTCGTACAGCCCGCCCGAGCAGTCCTTGGCTTCGCGGATGATGGGCGAAAACGCCGCGCGGATCAGGCCGGCGATCTCCTCGTTCAGGATCGAGCGGCAGCGGTTCCACAAGATTTCGAGCGTGACCGGATCGAACGTGGGCATGCCAGGATCACCTCACTGGGACCGATACGACGACGTTGCCGTGCTCGTCCACCACCGCCTGCCCGCCCGGGCCGACGACGATGGTGGATTCGCGCTCCTCGATGACCGCCGGGCCCTCGGCCGTGAACCCGGGTTGCAGCCGATACCGGTCGTAGACCGGGCAGGGCTGGAGTTTCTTGAACTCGGGGAAATACACGGGCCGCTCGCCCTTGCGGGGCTGGCCGGCGGCGCCCCCGCCGCGGTGGTTCAAGCGCAACTGCGGCGTCGGCCCGGAGGCGACCACCTTCCAATTCACGCCCATCACTTCGAGGTCGGGGTGGCTCCAGTTGAACTTCTGCATGTGCGCGGTCGAGAAGGCGTCGAGAATCTGCTCGCGGTGCTCGGGGTGCAGCGTCCCGCAGGGGATCGGGACGTCGATTTCGCGGCCCTGCAGCGCGTAGCGCATGTCGGCCGAGCGCGTGATGGTGACGTCTTTTGCGGCGACACCGGCCTTGGCCAGCAGGCGGCGGCCCTCGTCTTCCATCTCGGCGTAGATCCGGTTCAGCGTCTGGCAGTCCAACTGGTTGAGCTTGAGGATGTAAGTCCGGATGAAGTCGAAGGAGAGCGGCGCCACGAGGAAGCCCAGCGCCGACGCGACGCCCGCGGCGTTGGGTACGATGAAGCGGCCAATGTTGAGCTTGCGGCAGACGTTGAAGGCGTGAACCGGCCCGGCGCCGCCAAAGGCGATCATGCTGTACTTGTCCAGCTCGACCCCTTTCTCGACGGCGAGGACACGCGACGCGTTGGCCATGTTCTCGTCGACCACATTACAGATGCCCCACGCGGCGTCGACCAGCGAGAGATTGCCCGGCCGGGCCACGTGCTGCTGCACGGCTTCCTCCGCGGCGCGGCGATCGAGGCGCATCGCCCCGCCGAGAAAGTAGGCCGGATCGAGGTAGCCGAGCAGCAAGTCGGCGTCGGTTACGGTCGGCAGTTGGCCGCCGCGCCCGTAGCAGGCGGGGCCGGGGTCGGCGCCGGCGCTCATGGGGCCGACGGCAAGCAGGCCCATTTCGTCGATGCGCGCAATCGAACCGCCGCCGGCTCCGATTTCGAGCATCTCGATCACCGGCAGATTGATCGGCAGCCCGCTCCCTTTCTTGAAGCGGGCCATGCGCGCGACCTCGAACTCTTTCGTCACCGACGGCTTCCCGTCTTCGATCAGGCAGCTCTTGGCCGTCGTGCCGCCCATGTCAAAGGACAAGATGTGGGCGCAGTCCAGGCGCTTGCCGAGAAAGCCCGCTAGCACCGCACCCGCAGCGGGACCCGATTCGAGGATGCGGATGGGGAAATCTGCTGCGACCTCGGGTGTCGTGATGCCGCCGTGCGACAGCATCATCAGGAACTCGCCGCCGAAGCCGAGCCGGTCGAGCTGCTGGCGGAAGTTGGCCAGGTAGCGCCGGGTCGGCGGCAGCGCGAAGGCGTTGGCCACCGTGGTCGAAGCGCGCTCGTACTCGCGAATCTCCGGGATGATCTCCGAGGAGAGGGTGACGCTGATCCCGGGCGCGGTCTTCTGGATGATCTCCTTCATCCGGCGCTCGTGGGTCGGGTTCCGGAAAGAGTGCAGGAAGCAGACGGCGATGGCTTCGACGCCGTCGGCGACGAGCTCGCGCACCACGCGCCGCGCCTGCCGCTCGTCAAGCTTCGTCTGCACCACCCCCTGAGCATCGATCCGCTCGCGGATGCCGCGCCGCCAGCGCCGCGAGACCAGCGGCTTCGGCATGTCGATGTTAATGTCGTAGTTGTCGTAACGGCTGCCCCGCCCGACCTCGAGAAAGTCCCGGAATCCCTCCGTGACCAGCAGGGCGGTTCTGGCCCCGGCGCGCTGGATCAGGGTGTTGATGACCAGCGTGGTCCCGTGAATGAGATGCTGGATGTCGCGCTCCAGCGAGAGGCGCCGTTCGGCGCAAACCTCTTGGAGACCCCGGATCGCCGCTTCGGCGGGGTCATCCGGGGTGGTCAGCACTTTGGCAGTGTGGAGTTCGTGCCGCTCGGTGTCGAGCGCCACGAGGTCGGTGAAGGTCCCTCCAATGTCGCAGCCAATCCGATGCACGCGGATGCTCCTGGTCTGACCAGCTTATACAGCCCGCCGCACAAGGTAGTCAAGTGAGCAAACGGCCTTCTGGAGACGCCCATATTTCGTTTTGATGCTGGTCTGACCAGTTTGCCAAGGGGCCGGTCCGCGGGGTCCGGTTCCGGGAAATGATGGCGGCTTTCCCTCCAGCCCGTCCTCCGCGTATTATCCCGAGAGCCGATGCCACCAGCCGTTCACGTCACGGTCGAGTTCATGGGGCCCTTCGAGGCCGGTTTCGGCACGCCGGCGACAGACCTCACGCTCGGCGCGCCGGCAACAATTGGCACGCTGTTGGAGGCGCTGGCTTCCCGCTGGCCGGCGGCCGCCGGGCTCTCCAACCTGCTGCGGGGCACGTCGCCGCAGCGGCGCTACTGCTACGTGTCGCTGGACTACCAGATGCTCCCCCCTGACGCCGTTCTCGATACACCTCTCCACGACGGTGCCCGGGTGTGCTTCGGGGCGCCGATGGTGGGGGGGTGACGCAGTGGTGCCGGGGGAGCGGTTTGACCCGCGGAGTGCTCCGCGGCTATCCGTCGCGCGATGAGGCAATTCGTCCGCCGCCTGCTCGACCTCCTGGCGAAGCTGCTGCCCGTGAATAGCTGGCGCATCGCCTGCCAGCGCGCGAAGGGCGTGCGCATCGGGCGCGACGTCTACCTCGCGTCCGACGTGAACATCGATCTGGCGTATCCCGAGCTCGTGGAGATTTGCGACCGCGCCCGCATCGGGATCGGCGTCATCATTCTCGCCCACAATCGTCCCGGGGATCGGCTCCTGGGGGTCCTCGGCGAGGAACGCGCTCCGGTGGTGATCGGCCGCGACGCCGCGCTGTATGCCGGTGCCATCGTGCTGCCCGGGGTGACCATCGGCGAAGGCGCCGTGGTCGGCGCCGGCTCGGTCGTCGAGCAGGACGTGCCGCCCTTCACCTATGCTTGTGGCGTGCCGGCGCAAGTCGTGCGCCGGTTCGACGTCCGCTGAAGCTCCCCGGGCCCCCTCAGTCACGCCGGCGGAAGGGCGGGAGCAGTGCTCCCGCCCTCGAGACTGGAGCTGAGTTGCGCCGGCACCATTCCTGACGGTGGAGCATCGCTCCATCCCGAGGGATTTTCCGCACCAGCTCTCAGGTGCACGCGATGAAATCGACCACCACGCGCGCCAGCTCCTCGCCGCGATCCTCCTGCAGGAAATGGCCGGCGCCGTTGATGGTCGTGTGCGGCTGTCCCTGCGCGCCTGGAATCGCCTGCTGAAAGAAGCGATCGCCGCCGCGAGTAATCGGATCCGAGTCGCTGAAGGCGGTGAGGAAGGGTTTGCGCCAGCGGCTGAGCACCCGCCACGCCCGCCGGTTCGGCTCGGCCGCCGGATCGTCGGGGGACGTCGGAACGAGCATGGGAAATTGTCGCGCGCCGGCTTTGTAGCGGTCGTCCGGAAACGGCGCGTTGTAAGCGGCGATGACCTCGGGCGGGAGATCGGTCACGCAGCCGCCGCGCACGATCCCGCCGACGTGAAAATCCGGGGTCTCCTGGGAGTAGCGCCGCCATGCCTCGAACGCGTCGCCGGCCGGCATGTCGCCGGTGGGCAAGAAGGTGTTGGCCGCCACCACACGCGCGAAGCGCTCTTCGTGCTCAGCCACCAGGCGCAAGCCGATCAAGCCACCCCAGTCCTGACACACCAGGGTGATCCCGCGCAGATCGAGCTGCGTGATGACGGCGCGCATCCAGTCGACGTGGCGCTGATATGTGTAGTCCTCGCGATGCAGCGGCTTGTCCGAGCGGCCAAAGCCGACGAGATCGGGTGCCACCACCCGCTGCCCTGCGGCGGTCACGAGCGGGATCATCTTGCGGTAGAGGTACGACCACGACGGCTCGCCGTGCAGCATCAGCACCGGCGCGGCCGTCGGCGGCCCTTCGTCCACGTAGTGGATGCGGAGACCGTCGACCTCCAGATAGTGCGGTGCAAAGGAGTAGCCTGGCAAGTTGGCGAAT
>JBBITY010000097.1:2736-9782 GCA_037440565.1 Desulfurellales bacterium | reverse complement strand
CTCGAGAACTGGCTGCGGGGGCGGGCAGGGGAGTCCGCGTACGGCGGCGGCTTCCGCCAGTCGCTGGCTGCAAGCGACTCCCCCCCGTTCCCCTTGGCACGCGGAAAGCGCCAACAGAAAACCAGATGCGATCACGACAAGTTGTGCAGGTTGCGTGCGCCTCATCTCGTGGTCGTTCCCCTCAAAAAGGCTCGCTCGAGGCCGCCTGTTCCTGATTGGTGGCCCGCTGCAACCCTATCGTGGGGCGGCGCATGCTCGCAAGCCACCACAGGCCCTCGGCGGGCCCGAAATGAGAGTCGATCTTGTCCCGACCGCCGAGCGCCGAAGGGCCGATTCTTCTTGACTTGGTGGCTCGCAACGTAGGATAAGAATGCCGTCGCGAAGCGGCGGCGCTCTTCTGCCAGGGAGGGGAGGCAATGAAGGCAATCGCAGGGTTCATCTGTACAGCGGTCGCATTGGCCCTTTGTTTTGGCGCACCCTCGCCGGCCGCTGCCGAGTTCAACTTGGATTCGTACAAGTGTTACAAAGCCAAGGACCTCAAACAGCCCAAGTTCCTTGCCACCACGGTCGATCTGGCCGACCAGTTCGCCGGTGCGACAGGAACGTATACGGTCAAGAAGCCGTTCCTGTTTTGTAATCCGGTGAACAAGGACGGTGGGGGCATCCTGAACGCGACGGATCATCTCACGTGCTACAAAATCAAAGGCCCCAAGTTCGACGGCCCGAATGTGCAGGTGACCAACGATCTGGGCCCGGCGCTCCAGTTGGATGTTAGAAAGCCCTTCCTCTTGTGCGTGCCGTCTTTGAAGGAGGTTCTTTGAAAGGGATTTCTTCTTGAGCCGGCCGCGCTGGGCGCGGCGCGAGCTGGGTCAAGGAAAGGGGAAGGGACCGGGCCGGTTGCCCGCCGTGGGCCGCTCGGACCCCGAAAAGGGCAGCGAAAAAAAAATTCGGCGCGGGCAAGGAAATTCTTCTTGACTTAAATGCGAACGATGAAGCATAAGGACAGTGGACAGTCGTTCCAACGGATTTTGCGAAAAAGGGGGTCGGACATGAAGAAGGTAGTAGTTTTCGGTGTGGCCGCGGTGGCGTACTTGGTGTGGTCAGGTTCGCCGGCGTTGGGCGCGTGCGGGAGTTCACCCGAGTCGGGTTGCAAAACGGCGCTGAAATCGATCGCGCTCATCAAGAACGACACCAGCGACCCGACGAAGGACAAACTTATCTTCAAGTGGATCAAAGGGGCGGCAACCACCCAAGCAGAGTTCGGCGTGCCGACCGGTACCACGAACTACTCACTCTGCGTGTACGCAGGGACAACTGAAACTCTCGTCGCCGAAGCGAACGTACCGGGCGGCGCGAACTGGAGCGCGATCAGCACCAAGGGGTACAAATACAAGGAAGGAACCGGTACGGCAGACGGGATCCAGAAGGTGATCCTCAAAGGCGGGGACCCTGGGAAGGCGAAGGCCCTGGCGAAAGGCAAGGGTGCCAACCTGCCTGATCCGTCGCATCCCCTGGAGGAGCCGGTCTTGGTGCAGCTTGTGAACGACGACCCCAGCGGCGCGTGCTTTGAAGGTGAGTTCGATGGGGCCGACGTGATCAAGAACGACGCGTCGCAATTCAAGGCGAAAGCACAGTAGTCGTAGCCGTCCTCACTGGTTTTCTCACAAAACAACGCCCCGACACCACGGTGCCGGGGCGTTGTTGTTTTGAGCGCGTTGCATCATCGCTCTTCTCCGACTCGGGCCAGGACCATTTTCGGCAACGCGGTATCCGAAGGCTGGCTCCGGAGTTGAGAGGCCTGCAGCCCCGAAGGGGCGCTATGCGTGCGCCTGTTACCGGCAGGCGACTTTCACCACGTCGAATTCGAGGACCATCGCGCCAGCCGGCCCGTGCTTGGGGGTCTGGGCGTCACGCATCAATTCCTCGATGACGGCGCCGAGCTTTCCCTGCTCGCTCAGCGCGGCTTCCAGGTTCTCCTGTGCCAGGGGAGCGGAGTCACCGGTGGGATCGATCCCGAGCGCCGTGCAGTAGTGTCGCACGGCCTCGTCGAGCTGGCCGGCGCGGTGATACGAGGTCCCGACGTTGACATGCACGCGCGCCTTGCCCGGTGACTTGCGCAACGCGTCGGTCCACAAGGAAAGCGGTGTTTGCCACACCTGATTGCGACTGTAGGTCAGCGCGACCAGCGCGATGGCCACGAAGCATCCCGCTCCCGCTGCCGCCCAGGGACGCGCGCACAACGCCCGGTTCCATGCTGCGGCAATCAGCAGCGCGAGGCCGGGCATCGCCAGATAGACGCGGTGCTCCATCATCGCATCCCTGATCGGAAAGAAGCTGGATTCGACGCCGATGGCGATGAAGAACCACATGATGCCGAAGCCGAGCACCGGCCAACGCCGCCGGGCGAAAATGCCCATGGCGAGCAGCGCCGCGAGGAACGCGAAACCGCCCAGCACGCCAGCGGACAAGCCGCGGGCGATGGGGATATCGTGGTCCACGTTGAGTCCCCAAGGCAGGAACACCAACCGCAGATAGCGGGGCAGTACCGTGCATTGGGTGAGAAAGTAGTCGATCGGCGAGACTCCCTTTGCTGCGTCCTGGCTGAGGATGCGGGCGATCGCCCGACTCGCACGGGCCGCCAACGGGATGGGGTCGCGCGCGGTACCGGCGCCCAGGGCTGCGCTGAGCTTCCACGCAATTGGAATCGCCCCGAGCGCGGCGGCACCCAAGACAGCAGCGGCCACCCTGCGGCCGGCGTGTCGGGGGTCAAAAAAAACCCACTCGGTCAGGAGGAGTGCCAACGGCAGCGTGGCGGCGTTTTCCTTCGAAAGCACGGCGCAGATCGCGAAGGCCGTGCAGGCGGCGAATCGCCGCCAGGCCCCCCGCCCCGCGAAGTCGACGGTTCGGTTCCGGCCCCGCACGTACAGCACAACCGACCAGAGGTAGAACATGGTCGCCATCGAGGCCGAGCGCTGGATAATGTACGTCACGGCCTGGGTTTGAAGGGGATGGCAGGCGAACAGCAGGGCCGCCGCCATGGCAAAAGACAGGCGGTGCGCCGCCAGCGCACTGTCACGCAGGCGCGGCGTCCGGCAAAGGGCCAGCGCAAGCTGGAAGACCCCCAGGCTGGCGAGCAGGTGAACCGCGAAGTTGCCGACATGGTAGCCGAAGGTGGCCTCGGTGCCGCCGAGCCAGTAATTGACCATCAGGGTTGCCGACGGGATGAAACGGGCGTTCCCCAGCGAGCCAAGTCGGCTCATGACCCCGCCCTTCAGGAGGCGCGGGTTGTCGACAATGCGCGCGTAGTCGTCGAACTGGAACGGGACGGCAAACGACGGCAGGTAGGCGACCAGCGCGGCCACCGCCGCCGTGGCGAAGGCGAAGCTCGTGCGGAGTGCGCAGGACCCGTTCTGTGCTGGTGTCGCTGGCTCTTGCGCCAGCGGTTGCGGCCTCTTGGTACCCCCGGGCATCGGCGACGTATTTGGATCTCGCTCACCCTTCGATGGGCTCAGGGCCGAGCGGCAGGCGCGCTCGAAAGGATGAATCAGAGAGTATTTTCGTTCCTGCCTGGAGCCGCTGGCTCCCTCAAGCGGCGATGCGGTACGCGCTGCCCTCAACTAGTCGCGCGACCTCGCCGTCCCATTCCCCCCTCCACTTCTGCACGATGCGCTCAGCCGGGCAGGTGGCGCGTTTGACGAGATCCTCCAGGCGGTAAAGGTAGACCGATTCGTCCTCACCCTCAGCATTCAGCACGCGCTGGCGCTCGAGGCCAGCCGTTGCGATGGCGAGGAGCTCGCGCGCCAACTCCGCGAGGGCGATGCCGCGCACGCGCGCCCGCAAGGCCACGCGGTGTGCCGCGTGATAGAGTTCGACTCGCTCGTCCCAACTCCAGCGCTTGACCAGATCCCAGGCCGCGTCCAAGCAGTCGGCCTCATAGAAGATCCCTTTTGCCAGCGCCGGGACCGCCAGCATCAGCTCCGGCGGCTGGCTGTCGACGGAGCGCAGCTCGATGAAGGTCTTCAAGCGCACCTCTGGGAATAGCGTGGTGAGATGGATGGCCCAGTCGGCCATGGTGGCGCGATGTCCTCGATAGCCCCGCGTCAGGAAATCGCGGAACGTGTACGCGGTCATGTCGAACCATTCACCGTCCCGGACGATGAAATACATCGGCACCCCGAGCGCGTACTCGACGTAGTCGTCGAATCCGGCGTCGGTGTGAAAGACGAAGGGCAGAAGCCCGCAGCGCGCGGGATCGGTCTGCGTCCAGATGTGTCCCCGGTAGGACAGAAACCGGTTCAGATCTCCGTCCGAAAGCGGCGAGTTGGCGAACATCGCGGTCAGAAGCGGGACCAGGGCCATGCCGACGCGCATCTTCCGCATGGCGTCGGCCTCATCGCCGTAGTCGAGGTTCACCTGCACGGTGGCGGTTTGCATCATCATGCGAAGGCCCAACGTCCCGACCCGCCGCATGTGCGGCGCCATGATGCGGTAGCGGCGCTTCGGCACGCATTCAATCTCCTCGACGCGGCTGATGGGTTGCATGCCCAGGCCCAGGAAGGCGATGCCGATCTCGCCGCCGACGGTGACGATCTCGTCGATGTGTCGCGCAAACTCGGCCCGCGCACAGTGAACGCTGTCGCACAGCTCGCCGCTGAGTTCGAGCTGACCGCCGGGCTCGAGGGTGATCGCGGCCTTCGCGCCGCGCAACGCGACGATGCGCCCGTCCTCGCGCAGAGGCTCCCACCCATAGCGGTCCGCCAGGCGTTCGAGCAACGCCTCGATGCCCCCCGGCCCCGAAAAGGGCACCGCCCGGCCGTCGCTCGCGCGCACCGCGACCTTTTCGTACTCGGTGCCGATGCGCCACGCCTCGCGCGGCTTGGCCGCAGCGGCAAAATAGTCGACCAGTTGCGCGCGCCGTTCGATTTCGGCCGACGCACCGGCTTCGGGAACGTACTGGGACATAATGGCTGACGTGCGTACCGCGACTTTATCCCGCTGCACTCGCGTTCAGCAAGGACCTCGGGTCGGGAGCGGCCGGCGCAGCGATCTCGCGCTGCCGCGCACGCCGGCACCGAGTGGGGGCCGAAGCCAGACGGCTTGCGTCTGCTTGGAGGCCTCATTACTCATGGTCCCGTGACCGCCGAGGAAATCCGCGCCGGACGGCGCTTTGTCTACTTCGTCCTCTTCGTCCTCATCACCGGCGCGGTGGCCGTGCTCGTCCTGCGCGGCGCCGTGCTGACGCCGGAGGCGGTTCGGGACTCCGTGGCGCGCTGGGGGACCCTGGCCCCGGTGGCCTACATCATCATCCTCATGATGCGGCCGTTCGTGTTCTTTCCGTCGACCTTGCTCTTCATCGCCGGCGGCTTGGCCTTCGGTCCGCTTCTGGGGACGCTGTACGCAGCCACCGGCGGCACAGCCGCGGCCGTGATCAGTTTCCTCGTCGCCCGTTCGCTCGGCCGCGAATTCGTTCAAGCCCGGCTCCCGGTGCGCTGGCAGCGCTATCAACGTGACGAATGGGGGGCCGGGGTCGTCTTCTTCCTCAATCTGGTCCCGATCGTGCCGATTACGGCGATCAACTACGCCGCGGGGCTCTCGCGGGTCTCACTGCGTCTGTACACGCTGGCGGTGATCGGTGGGTTGACCCCTCGGGCCTTCGCCTACGCCTTTTTCGGCGACTCGCTGCTCGACGTTGGCTCCCTTCAATTTGTGCTTGCGGTCGCCGTCCTCATCGTCTTGGTCGTCGTGCCGACCTGGTTGCGCCGGCGTTGGGCGGGGCGGGAACCTACGGGCTAGCGCGATGGGCCGCTCGGGAGGCGCTCGAGCGCTTCGATGCGGACCACCTTGCCCTGTCCGAATCGCTTGCCGAACCAGCTCGTGATTCGGGCTATGAGGTACTTGCTGCGAAAACCATCGTGGACGTGCGCGACTTCTGCCGGGTCGTCGACGGCGACAGCCCGGCCGCGCAGGATAAGGCCGTCAAAGTCCAGCGTGACTTGCGCGTTCTTCAGCAAGTTGCGGTACCAATCGGTCTGGCCCTCCTTGCCGGATTGAATGTACAGACGCCCTTCCTCGTGGAGAAACCAAACGGTCACCGTGCGCGGGAGCCCGCTCGTCCGGCCGATCGTCGTCAGCCTCACGGTGGACTTGCTCTCGATCTGCCGCAGATCGTCCGCGATCGTGCCTCGGGCAATGTCGTCCCCAAGCACGCCGATGAGGAGCCCGAGTACAGCGAGCTGCCGCTTGGTCATGGGATGCCTCGGCGCCAACCGTCAGCTCGCCCCGAGGCGCGCGGCGGCAATTGCCCGCCGCCAACGTTCGAAGCGCGTCTCCCGCTCGTCCTGACTCCAGCGCGGTTCGAAGACCCCGCCGGACCTCCACGCGTGTTGGACGTCGTCGAGGTCGCCCCACACGCCCGAGGCCATACCGGCCAGGTACGCCACGCCGAGTGCCGAGGCCTGGACGGTCTCGGGCCGCTCCACCGGTTGCCCGAGCACGTCGGCGAGGGTCTGCATGAGGAAGTCGTTTGCGGCCGCGCCGCCGTCCACGCGCAGCACCTCTGGCCGGGGCGTACCGGCATCCTCGAGGAGAGTCTCCAGGGCCTGGCGGCAGCGAAAGGCAACCCCTTCGAGCACCGCGCGCACGACGTGCGCCCGCGTCGTTCCGCGCGTCAAGCCGCCGATGACCGCGCGCCCGACCGGATCCATGTACGGCGTGCCGAGCCCTTGGAAGGCCGGGACGGCCCACGCCCCGGCGGCGTCGGGCACCGAGGCGGCCACCGGTCCGCTCTCCTCGGGTGCCGAGATCACCCCGAGTCCGTCGCGCAGCCACTGCACCGCAGCTCCGGCCGTCATGACCGTCCCTTCCAGACAACAAGTGCGCCCCCCATCCAATGCCCAAAGGATCAACGGGTACGCGCCGCGTTGCGAGAGCACGGGGAACTCGCCGACGTTGACGTCGAGCATGGCTGATGTCCCGCAAGTAATTTTCACCGCTCCGCGCGCGGTGCCGAGTTCGCCGAACATCGCGGCCTGCTGATCGCCGGCCAC
>JBBITY010000097.1:0-2673 GCA_037440565.1 Desulfurellales bacterium | reverse complement strand
CGCTTGACGGGTGGATGGCCGGGAGCATCGCGCGTCGCAGCAGAAGGTGTTCCAGGATCCGAGCGTCCCAATCGCCGGCCACGAAGTCGTAGAGCCCGGTGCATGACGCGTTCGAGTGGTCGGTCACGTGTGCCCGCCCACCGCTGAGCTGCCAGATCAGCCAACTGTCGACCGTGCCGAAGCACAGTGCGCCAGCCTCGGCGCGCCTGAAGCCGTCGTCGCAGTGCCGGAGAATCCATTCCAGCTTGGTGGCCGAGGCCATGCTGTTGGTGAAGATCCCTTGGCTGAGTAACTCAGTCACACGCTCGGCAGTGCGCACATCCTGCCAACCGATGGCGGGGTAGACGGGCAGGCCACTCTCCCGTTCCCAGACGATCGCGGTGGCGCGCTGGTTGGTGATGCCGATGGCTGCAACGTCCCCCGGCGCCCGCCGGGCGCGCCGCAGAGCATCTGCCGTCACCCGACGCGTGGCTTCCCAAACGTGCAGGGGATCTTGCTCCACCCAACCCTGGCGCGGGAACGCGGCGGAGATTTCCTCGTACGCGGCGCCGACCAGCTTGCTCTCCTGGTCGAAGATCATGGCGCGGACGCCGGTGGTCCCCGCATCGATGGCCAGGACATGCGCCGACACGCTCGCCTCGTTCACTGGGGCGCCTCGCCGGGCAGCAGAACCCCCGGGTTCATGATTCCCTGGGGATCGAGCGCGCGCTTGATCGCGCGCAGCACGTCTAGACCCGGCCCGTGTTCGGCTGCCATCCAGTCCAGTCGCACCCGTCCGATGCCGTGGTGGTGCGCAATGGTGCCGCCGCAGCGGAGGGTCGCCTCCATCGCGCGCGCCCAACAGGCGCGATACGCCGTTTCCGCGTCCGCCGGATTCTCCGGGCGGGCGACGAAGGTGAAGTAGATGTTGGTTCCCTGCGGATAGCTGTGAGAGCTGTGGCCGGACACGACGACGAGGTCCTTCACCGTGCCGATCGCGGCGAGTACCTCGCGGTAGAGCTCGTGAATGCGGTCCCAATTGGCCGCGACCTCGATGGTGTCGAGCACGAAGCCCTTTTCGAGAAAGGGTTCGAAGCCCGGAACGTTGTTGCGTTCCTTCAGCCAGTGCTCGACGGGCTGGTCGCCGACCGGCTCGCCGCCGTGCCCGACACACGCGGCGTGGCACGCCTCGGATTCGACTCCCGTCAGCGCGGCAGGGCCTTCCGAAATCACGAGCAGGAAACACACGTCGTCCTTCGCCCACTGGCCGAAGTGCCGCGCCGTCTCGGTACCGTCGTACAGGCGCAGCACGGGCGGCTTCCATCCGGCGCGCATGATGGAGCGGATCGCTTCCAATCCCGCGTCGAAATCCGGAAACGAGAAGCACAGAAGGCGGCGGCTCTCGGGGAGGGGAAAGATGCGCACGGCCAACTCGGTCACAATGCCCAGCGTGCCCTCGGCGCCGAGAAAGAGGTGGCGGAGGTCAGGTCCCGCCGAGCGCCGGGGCGGCGCCTTGATGTGCACGATCGCTCCACTGGGCAGCACCACATCCAAGCCGAGGAGCATGTCCTCGATGGATCCGTAGCGGGTGGAGGCTTGGCCAGCCGCCCGCGTTGCTACCCAACCGCCCACGGTCGAAACGCCGATGGACTGCGGATAATTGCCCATCGAGTAGCCCCGCGCGTTGAGCGCCGCTTCGAACCGCTCGCCCATCATCCCGGCCTGCACCCGGGCGACCAGCGCCGTCTCGTTCAGCTCGATGAGTTGATCCATCCGGCGGAGATCGACGACGATCGATCCGGCTGGCGGCAAGATGCCCCCGCACACCCCGGAGCCGCCGCCGAACGGCACCACCGGCACTCGCTCCCGCGCCGCGTACTGCACCACCGCCGCCACCTGGTCGGCCGATCTCGGCGTGACGACGCACGCCGGGCGCTCGGTCAACAGGCCCCGCTGCAGGCGCAGCAACGACAGGCACCACGTGTCATGGGCGTGATCGGTGAGGGTCTGCTCGTCCCAGCGCACCCCCTCCGCGCCGAGCACACGCCGCAAACCGGCGCGCACGTGCGTGGCGTCGACGTCACCCATGCGCTGCTTGCGCCGTCTCGGCGTCCGGTGCCTCGCCCTGAAAACTCTTGATGTGTTCGACGTGGGCGCGATAGGCCGCAATCTCCTGCGCGGTGTGCTCGGGATCCCAGTCGAGCATGCCGGCCATGATGCGCGCCGCGCCTTCCGCAACCGATAGCCCGTTGTCGGGATCCCACAGCATGAGCCGGCTGCGCCGCTCCAGAAAGTCCTCGAGCGCAAGCGCCATCTCCTCGCGCACCGCGTATTCCACTTCGCCACGCGTCACTGGCAGCGGCGGTGCCAAGCGTTCGGCCAGGACCGGGTCGGCGCTCATCGCCTCGACCAGCCGCTCCGCATTGCTCCCGTACAGGTCCACGAGGCGGTTCACGATGTCCTTGGCCACCCCCGGCCACCGCCGAGCGAGGCGGTTGGCGTATTCCTCCACGTTGTCCCCGGTGTCGCCCCCGCTCAACAGCTCGGCATCGCTGGCGCCGATGTGTCCCGGAAGCCGGCGGCCTTGCTCGCGCAGGCGGTCGCAGGCGATGTCGATGACCCGTTCCGACATACGCCGAAAGGTCGTGAGCTTGCCCCCAGCAATCGACACCAAACCGTTCGAGCCGAGCATGA
>JBBITY010000096.1:5647-9829 GCA_037440565.1 Desulfurellales bacterium | reverse complement strand
GCTCCCGCCCTTCCGTCGGTGTTGCGACCTGTCCGCGCCGAGTCCTCACAAGCCCTCAGGTTAATCCCTTCGACAGGCTCAAAAAGGGCTTTCGCACGCGCACTGCGGGAGACGGGTCTTTAGGGTGCACCTCCGTGCGGCGCGTACTCGCTCGGGTGCCCGAACAGCTCCGCGGCAACCGCGGCGGCGCGCGCGGCGTACTCGGCGGGGGCGAAGACATAGAGACACCACAGGGTGGCGTAGCGTGCCTCCAGCGCTTTGATCTCCGAAAATTCCTCGCTCTCGGTTTCATTGAGCCGTCGGACGCCGGCGGTGGTGGTCACCAGCGCGGCTGCTTCTTTCATGACCGTCAACGCCGGGCAGTAAATGATCAACTCCTCCCGCGGACAGCCGAGCGCGCGGGCGAGGTCGTTCTCCGCCGTCCGGCGCGTGGCGGGGGACTCGTGGTGCCTGGCCACCAACGCCGCGCGCTGCTCCGGCGCCACGGTGTGGGCGGAGATGACGTAGCCGCGTTTGAGCAGCGCGCGGCGCTGCAGGCGCCCGATCAGCGCGCTGACGGCCGGCACGCCCGATCGCTCCAGCCGGTCGAGCAGCGTCCAGTCATTGAGGTCGAGCAGGTCGGCTTCGCAGAGCGCCCCGTTCTCCAGCGCCAGCTCCACGGCTTTGGAGATCATCGCCCCGGCGGCGACCTTGGTGTGGTGATAGTACACCCGCTCGGTCAGGAAGTAGCGCATGCGCAGGAGTTGGATGATCTCCGAACGCGCATCCGGCCGCTCCATGCCGTGCTTGACCATGTTGAGGGCGAGGTGGCCGCCGGCAACGGTGAAGTAGTGAAAGACGCGGTCGTCGTAGTCCTGCGCCAGACCGGCGAAGCGCGAGTCGCGCCGCAGGTAGTCGAGCAGATCGGCGTCGATGGTGCTGGAGATGATCTCGCTCGTCCAGGCCGGCAGTGTCCCGGGCTCGGCGCGGAGCAAGCTGGCGATCGCCGCGCGTACGCCGAGGCGATCGAGCGCTGCCCCGAGTGAGTCGTGGAGGAGTCGGGCAAGGCGGCTGCCCTTGTCGTGGCGCGGGAAGAGGCGGCGTTCGTCTTCGAGCGTGTGCCCGAACGGCACGTGGGTCACGTCATGCAGCAACGCAGCGGCGCCGATCTGATCTTCCAGCTCGGCAGAGATCGCGATCCCGTCGCGCCGCACGCCGGCGACGATGCGATGCGCGACGGCGCTGGCCCCCAGCGAGTGATCGAAGCGCGTGTGCACGCAGCCGGGATAGACGAGAGAGGCGGTGCCGAGCTGTTTGATCCCGCGCAGGCGCTGCACCTCCGGTAGGTCGAGCACCGCTGCTTCGAGCCGACTGAGCGCAATGTCGCCGTGCACCGGGTCGCGAATGAGCATGCCTCATGATAGCGCGCGGTGGTGACCGCGCACCAACGGTCGTCTCACGTGCGCCCGGGCCGCTCGCGGCCGGCGGCGCAGGTCACGCACGTCTCGGCGACCGGCATCGCCCTCAAGCGAGCGAGAGGAATTTTTCCGCCGCAAGCCACGCAACGCCCGTAGGTGCCCTGTTCGATACGGACCAAGGCGCGGTCGATCGCTTCGATTTCTTCCTTGCCGCGCTCGTCAAGGCGGGCGAGCAGGCGCGCGATGTTTTCTTCCTGACCTTCCTCCTCGATCTCGATCTCGATGTTCGTATCCAGCCAGCGCAGGTCGTCCTCCACCCGCGCCACCTGCTCGAACAATTGGCGCCGCCGCGCCAGCAGCTTCTTGCGGACTTCCTCGATCGGCAACATCGCATTGCCCTCCCATAATCGGCGTTCACGGAGGGAGGCCCCCTCGTCACCGTCTGCAAGCCGCTCGCCAATGCAGCCAGCTTCACGCCGTTGCGAAAAGCCCCCGGCGGCTTATCACGCGCGGGAACCGGGGAACCGACGCTGGGAACGGGGAGGGCCGAGGAGTCGAGGGGCCAAGGGTTGAGGCGGCGCGCTTTTGCTCTGGAGCAGCCGGCGCTACCATGCGCGCCCGAAGTGGCCCGGGAGCGAGGGCTGAGAGGGGCGACGTGACGCGGGCGGCGGATACGGGAAGCGGGCGCAAGCGGCGGCGAGGCGCGCGCCGGCAGCGTGGAGGTCGGGGGTGGAAGCGCGGGGCGCGCACCGCCGTGGAAACGGGCGCGCTGCTCGGCGCGGCGTTGACCGGGGTCATTAGCTGGCTCGGCCGAAGCGCGCAGTGGTTCACCGGCGCCTCTTTGTGGGCGAATCTCCTGCCCTTCGCCGGCGCCGTGCTGAGCCTGGCCCTCGCTGTCGCCTTGGCGCTCTGGGGGTGGTTGGCCGTGCGGCGCTGGCTGGGCAAGCGCTGGGCGCTGGCACCGGTTGCCGTCGCCGTCGCGGCGGCCGCCGGCGCGGGGTGGTTCGCCAGCCGCCCCGTCTTTCACGCCGACGTGCGCAGCCTGCGCACCCTGGTCGGCGGGATGGCCGAGGCCGAGCGCACGGCGGTCGCGCATCAGGTGTTTGCGGCGTACCGGCGCGCCGACCTCGGCGGCCTGGAGCGAATGCTGGAGCGCACGCGGGTCTACGAATCAACCGTGCACGAAGCGGCGGCAGCGTTCGGCGTCGACCCCGAAGTGCTGGTGGGCGTCGGTGCCGCCGAATCGGCGTTCGACCCGCGCGACAGCGCCGACGGCGGACAGGGCCTGTTCCAGATCACCGCTCCACCCGCCGCCGCCGTGCAGGCCGCGCGCAACCGACTTGCCGTCGATCGCCTCGACCCGCGCAATCAACGGCACAACGCGTTCCTCGGCGCGGCCACGTTTCGCCGCTACCTCGACGAAATGCACGGCGATCTCTTTCTCGGTTTGCTCGCCTACAACATCGGCCCGCGCAACGGCGGTCTGCGGGCCATCATGCGGCAATACGGCGCGCGCGACTTCGTCACGATTCAACCGTATTTGCAGCACCTGCCCCGCGACTACCCCATTCGCGTCCTGTCTGCCGCGCTCGCGTACCGCGTGTGGCGCCGGGAAGGGCGCCTGTTGCCCTACGCGCAGGCCGACAACGCCATGCGCATCCAGCGCATCGGCATTCCGGGGCTGGGGTGAGCGCCCTCCAAGCGGCTGGCAAAGCGGGGCGCGCGGGGTTATGTGGTTGTCGACCTGGGCGGCGAAGCAAAAGGGGGGGCACGATGGCGCGATCGGAACGTGGCCGGGCACTGACGATCTTTGCGGTCTTGTTTGCGTTGGTGGCGATATCGAACCTGCTCAAGCCGTTCCACCTGGAGGGCGCGGACACCGGTTTCGTGTTCTTCGGCCAACGCTTGAGTGGCACCGCGAACGCGATCGTGGGCCCGCTGTTCGGGCTCTACCTGCTCGTCTACGCCTTCGGCATCTGGCGGATGAAGTACTTCGCCCTGCCGATGGGGCATGCCTACGCGGTGTATGTCATCCTCAACATCATTCTCTTTACGATGCGCAGCGAGCAGCCGCCAGGAACGGGCCACCAGATTTTCGCCGTGGTGTACGCAGCGATCGCCATCGGGGTCTCGCTCAGCGCCGCGGTCATGCTGACGCAGCGGAAGAAAGAATTGGGCTGAAAAGCCCTTGACGCGAGAAATTTCTTGTCGAGAAGCACTGGAGCGGCAGCGGGTCAAGTACACGGGGCCCGGCGATCCGTGCAAGACCGCGAAGATCAAGAACGACACGCCGGTCAAGGTCGTCTGCAAGCGACCGAGCGGAGACCGGAGAGAGCGCGGACTCCTGCCCGAGTGCACGGAAGATCCGTCGCGGACGATCTGTGCCAGCGGTCCCTTCGCCGGCGCCTGCCACCAGGGGGACGCGTTGTGGCGATCGGCTGGTCGCGCCGAGACCGAACATTCCGGTCCGTGTGGGTTCCGGGCCCCTGTTCGAGCGACGCACGGCGGGGTTGAAATGAGCTGCGACGTGGTGGATGCTGACGATGGCTTCCGGTCTCGTGCGACGGTCACGCCATGGACACCGACTGCTGATTCGGGGGAGGGCAAACCGGTGACGCGCAGCGGCAATTTATTCGACAGTTGGTCACTCCGGCGCAACAGGTGGGGCTGCGTGTCCCGGCCCCGCCGGCGCCTGAGTTCAATGGGTATTCTGGCAAGCTTCGTCGTTGGGCTTGCCGGCTGCGGCGGTGGGGGTGGCTCATCCGGTTCGGCATCTGATTCGACC
>JBBITY010000096.1:0-5637 GCA_037440565.1 Desulfurellales bacterium | reverse complement strand
TGGCCTCAGCGCGCGCGTGTTGTGGGAGCAGCCGGAGGGCACGGGCGCGGCGGCGTCGCGAGCTGGGGCGCCGCAGGCGCGCCAGACCAACGGCGGCGGTTTCGGCCCGGAGCTGCCGCCGTCAGTGATTACGGTGCGTTTCGTCTTCGACGCGGACGACGGTCCGGATTGCTGCGTGGCCGTCGACCCGGATGCCGTGCCGATCGACCCCGCTTCGGGGCAGCGGTTGCTGGTGCTGACCGATCTGCCGTCGGGGTCTGCCACGCTGAGCGTCGCTGGCTTCCCGGTGGATTTCGCTCCGACAGTGGACGGCATCACGCGGACCTGTACGACCCGCCCGGCGGCCGCCGGGCGCGCCTGCGACCTCGACCGAATCCAGACTCCGAGCTTTCTCAGCGCGCCGCAGCCGGTCACGATCGTGCCCGGCGCCCAGACCGATGCCGGGGACATTCTGGTCTCCTCCGTGCCCTTCGTGATCGCTGGCAGTCTCACCCCCGCACCGGGGGCGGAGGCGGCGAACCCGGTCGGCATTCGATGCACCGTTGTGGATGCCGCGAGCGGAATCGACCCGGCGTCGATTGCGTTGATGGTGACTCAGGACGGAGCGCCCGACGGTGATGCGGCACCCACCTTCGATGCCTGCGACGACGCGACGAGCAATCCGTGCAGCGCCGGTGGCGCGCTGCACGTGACGGGCTTCGAGGTCGCGCGCGCCGCGGAGGTCCTCGACGCCGGCCCGGCACACGTCCGCATCGGCGCCCGCAACGGCGCTGGCCGGTCGCTCGATTTTGCGTACGAGTTCTCCGTGCGGCAGGCAGCGACGACCCCAACGCCCACGGTGGAGGCACCGACCGAGATCTCGACCGGGATCCCAACGGCCACCGCGACGTCTCCCAGACCGACGGCCAGCGCGTTCCCGACATCGACAGTCCTGAACCCCACGCGCACGCCATCGCCGACGGGCACGCCGCCGCAAACACCGACTGCCACGGCAACATGGACGCCGCCGTTCGTCGGTCTCACCTTCGTCGGCGCCGACCCGGTGCCCGTGACGCGTCGGGCGGAATACCTGGTGCCGGCTGATCTCAACCGCGACGGAGCGGCGGATCTCGTCGTCGTCAGCCCGCAGAACCACAACGTGCAAGTGTTGCTCGGCTCCACGTCGTCGCCGTCTCGCTTCGACCCGCTGGCCCCCTTCGATCTCGGGGAAGAACCGAAAGGAGCTGCTGTGGGCAACCTGAACGGCGATGGCATTCCGGACCTGGCTGTGGCTGATCCGGGAAAGGGCGTCTGGATCCTTCTCGGCGCCGGTAATGGAACCTTCACCGGGCTCTCGCGCATCTTTGTCGGCGAGAGCCCGACCGCGCTCGCGATCGCCGATTTCGATGGCGTGCGGGGGAACGACCTGGCGATTGCGGACCGCCGGGCAGGCAGCGTCCTGCTCCGGCTCAACGACGGGAACGCGTCGCCGCGCTTCCTCTCCGGTCCCCGACCCTTCGCCGGTGACGAGCCAACCGTCGTCGTGGCGGTGGATTTCAATGGCGATCGCAAGCCCGACCTGGCAACCCTGAACGTCGGTGGTCCGCGGTTGAAGAGCGTCGGGGTGCTCGTGCAGCGCGTGGGTGACGGACCGCTCGCGTTCGATTCGGTGCGCACCGTGTCGATAGGAGAAAACGCCGATTCGCTTCTTGTGGCCGACTTCGACGGTGACGGCAACGACGATCTCGCCGTGTTGAGTCACCCCGCGGACGCCGGGAACAGTGAGGTCCGCATCGCGCTCAACACGGGCACCGGCGGCTTACGCACGCCGTTTGGCTTCGACGTTCCGTGTCCGGTTGGCGGTGCGCTGGGCTGCCGCGCGCGGGCGATGACTGCGGCGGACTTCGACGGCAATGGCACAGCGGACCTCGCCGTGGCGCTGCCCCTCGGCGGTGGGCAGGGGGATGGCGTGCAGGTATTCTCCGGCCTCGGCGAAGGCCAGTTCCGGCCCGGTGTCGTCTTCACGGTCGGGAAGTCCCCCATCACGCTCGCAGCCGATGACTTCAATGGCGACGGGATGGCGGACCTCGCCGTGGCGACCGACGAGGTCGACGCGATCCAAGCCTTCATCAACGTGTCGGCTCTGGGCGAGAAGGAAGACGGCGAGCTCTGTCTGGTCGGTGAGGAATGCCGGTCGCGGCGGTGCACGAACGGCCGCTGTTGTGCCGCGGGATGTCAGGCGGGAGAGCGCTGCGACGTACCCGGCCAGGAGGGAACCTGCGTGGCGGTCGCGCGCGCGGCCGGGCAGAGCACTGGCGCGAATGACACGTGTCCCAGCACCACGGGCGACGCCGTTCCATGAACGGCCGGGTGCTCGTGATCATCGCCCTGCTGTGCGGCGGGGTGTGGGCGGCGGACCAGGCCGAGCAGCTCTATTCGCGGGGCCTGGTGGAATTTCATGCCGGGCGCTACGCGGAGGCGCTGGCGCTGTTCGACCAAGCGACGGCGGCGAGCCCCGACGACGTCTACGCGCGCTACTATCGCGGTGTGACGCGCGGCCGATTGAAGGATTTCGAGGGGGCGATTGCCGACCTGCGCGCTGTTCTCGCCCGCCGGCCCGACTTCCCAGAGGCGGCGTTGGAGCTGGGCGTGGCGCTGGTCGAAACGCATCGCTTTGCCGAGGCGGTGCCGTATCTCGAACAGGCGCAGCGCGTGTCTTCGCTCGATGCGCAGGCTTCGTTGTTTCTCGGCTTGGCGCAACTGCGGCTGGGGCAGGATGCGCGGGCGCGGTCGAGCTTCCAGCGCGCGGGCGCCGGCGATCCGGCGCTGACCGTTCCGGCGCGGTACTATCAAGGGGTCGCGGCGTACCAGGCCGAGCAGTGGCACGATGCCGAAGAGCACTTCGCCGCTGTCGTGGCGGCCAATCCCGATTCCGCGATGGGGCGCGAGGCGGCCCAGTTCGTGGCCGCGCTCCAGGCGCGCCGCCCGAAGGCGTACCAGGCCTCCGCCGCCGTCGGCTTCGAGTACGACACCAATATTACACTGGCGCCGTCGGGCGATGTCTTGAAGGATGAGTTGCGCATCACCGATCAGGACGATGGCCGGGTCACCGTCCGGGCAGGGGGGACGTACGTTCCGTGGCAGAGCGAGCGGGGACTGCTGTCGATGGGGTACGAGTTCTTCCAGAGCCTGCACTTCGATCTCACCGACTTCAACTTGCAGGATCACCGGCCGAGCCTCCAACTGGCGGGGCGCGCCGGAGCGGCGCGCTTCGGTCTCCTCGGCCGCTACGATTACTACCGCCTGGAAGACCGCAACTTCCTCCAGGAGGGCACCGTGTCGCCCTGGCTGACGATCATGGAGTCCGGGTTCGGGCGGACGGAGCTCTTCTACCGGATGCGGCGGCGCGACTTCCTCGATCGCGATTTCCGCACCCGCGATTCGTTCAATCATGCCCCCGGCGTACGCCAGGTTTTCGAGATTCGGGACCCGCAGCGCTACGTCGCGTTCGGCTACCGGTTCGACCGCGAGGAGGCCGTGCGCGACGACGAGGTGTCGCAGAGCTTCGCGTACGATGGGAACGAGGTGAGCGCCGGCATCGCGTGGGTGCTGCCGGCGGCCGTCGCGGCCGAGGGGACGTACGCCTACCGCGAGGAGCGGTACGATGCCGAGAGCGGGGACCGAGTCGACAAGGAACACCGGCTGATCGTTGTCCTGCAGCGCGCGTTTGCAGAACGCTTCCGTTTGATCGGCGGCTACTTCGGCACGCTCAACAACTCGAACAAGGATGTGTTCGAATACGATCGTCACATCGGGTCCGTGGCCCTAGAAGTGAGGTTTTGACCATGGCGGGATCCCGTTGGCAGGCTGCTTCAAGACTCGCCGGGCTCGGCGCGTGCGGTGGGCGTGAATCCCGTAGTCGCCCGGGTTTCGGCGGTTCGTCCCGTCGCAGAGGCGATCACACGGATCGCCCCTGGGCGTCTGCGATTCTCGCCCGGATGTTCTCCATCGGCTCGTTCGTCCTGCTCGCGGCCGCGGCGGCTGCCGCGCAGGAGGTAGGTACCGTCGCGACGGCGGAGGGCAGCGCCGAGGTCGGGCGCGCCGACACCTGGCGCGCGGCGACCGCCGGCACGGCGGTGCACGTCGGCGATGTGATCCGCACGGGGCAGCCCGGCCGGGTCCGGGTGGTGTTTCAGGACGACAGCGTGCTCAACGTCGGCGACAACTCGCAGCTCATGATCGACGAACAAGTCTTCGACCCGAATGCGGGCCCGCCGCGCTCGCTGATGCGGCTCCTGCAAGGCAAGGTGCGAGCGCTGGTGAGTGAGTACTATCAACAGATCGGCGCGGCGTACGAAATCGAGACGGCGACGGCGGTTTCCGGGGTACGAGGCACGGAGTTCGTGGTGACCTACCGCCCCGAGGCGGCGCTCACCGAGGTGGTTGGTATCAGCGGACGGGTCGAGGTGCATAGTGTCCTGGATCGCGCCGCGCGCGGCGTGTACGTCACTGCAGGGGAGCTGGCGGCCGTGCGCAAGGGCCAGTTGCCCACCAAACCGCCACGTCTCGACGAGGACACCTTCCGCCAATACCTGGAAGGGCTGGAGTTCATCGGCAGCGGCCGCCCGGAAAGCCTGACCGTCGACCATCCGTTGCTCGGAGGGGTCTCCGTTCCCGAGCCCGATCGCGCCCCCGCGCCCAGCGTGGCGCAGGACATGGGCGGCGTTCCCGGCACGGAGCGCGACGCCGCGTCGCTGCTCAACCAGCCGCCCGCCGTCATCGAGGCCGTGACCGGTGACCTCGGGGTGCGGTTCTGAACCGGCGAGATAGACGCGGGAAAAGATTCCGCCACCGAGCCGCCATGGCCTGCCGGGCCGCCGCAGGATGAATGGAAGATCCAGCGCGCTCGCGGCAGGGCCATCCTTCGCACCGTTCACAGGAGCGGGCGAGGGAAGCCGGTGAGCCATGTTGGCGCGACTCACGCCCCTGCGCATCGCCCTCTTTTTCGGGCTGGCGCTCTCGGTCATGCGCTTCAGCGGGTGCTTGTATCTGGAGCTGGTGGATGCGCGCGTCGTGGATTACCGGCTCTTGGAGCGCGGCACCCGCCCGGCTACGCCGGACGTAGTCATCGTCGCGGTCGACGATGCGAGCATCGAGGGGCTCGGGCGCTGGCCGTGGCCGCGCGCCACGGTAGCGGAGCTGTTGAGCCGGCTTGCGGCTGCCGAACCGGCGGTGATCGGCTTCGACATCGTGCAGTCGGAACCCACCGCGCAGCCGGAGGTGGAGGCGGTGGTCGAGCGAGCGCCCGACCTCGACCAGCGCACCCGCGCGGCCGTGCGGCGTGCGCTGCGGGCAGCACTCAACGATGATGAACGACTGGTCGATGCCGTGCGCGCTTCCCGGCGGGTGGTGCTCGGCTATTTCTTCGAGACCGAGGCGGAGGACGAGTCCAAGCCGGCGCCGCCTCTTGGGGCGTACAACCTCGTGTACACGAGTCCCGGCGGCGCCGGCGAGCGGCGGATGCCCGTGCGAGGACATGCGGTGACGAACCTGCCGGCACTGAGCGCGGCCGCCCGGGACACTGGCTATTTCAACATCATCCCCGATCGCGACGGCTCCGTGCGACGACTGCCGCTGGTGATCCGCTTTGGCGACCAG
>JBBITY010000095.1:8108-9951 GCA_037440565.1 Desulfurellales bacterium | reverse complement strand
GCGGTGGCAGTAACCGTTGGGGGAATTGGCGTCGGCGTTGCCGTCGGTGTGAAGGTCGGGGTGGCCGTGGGCAGGGAAACAATCGCCACCGCTTGCGGCTTCCCGGCCAGTGCGATCGGCGTCAAGGCGGTGTTGGTCGCAATGTCGATCACTGTGAAGGTCCCGTCCGTGGCTCCCGTCCCGATGTTGGCGACATACGCAGACGCACCGTCGCGGGTGATCGCGATGGCCACGGGCCGCACGCCGACCGCCACGGTGGCGATCACCTGATCGCTGGTCGTGTCGATGACCGACACGCTGTTCGAGCCGAAATTGGTAGCATAGACCATCGAACCGTCGGGAGTGATCGCCACCGCTGCGGGGTTGTTACCGACGTGGATGTTCTTGAGAAAGGCGGGCACCGGCGAAAGGTCGACCACCGAGACGGTACCCGGGTTGAAAGTGTTCGTGTTGGCGACATACGCACGGTCGCTGTCGGGCGTGATGGCAACAGCCTCCGGGCCCGAGCCCACTGCCACATTGACCACGGTGGGCCCTGAGGGATCGATGACCGAAATCGTGTTCGACCCGCTGTTTGCAACGACCACCCGGGAGCCGTCGGGGGTGACGGCGACGCCAATCGGGGAAAAGCCGACTGCGATCGGGCTTCCGATCACCTGGTTGGTCGCGGTGTCGATGACCGACACTTGACCCGCACCACGCTGCGCGATGTAGGCGCGGGTGCCGGCCGGGTTGATGGCAATGCCTTCGGGAGCACTACTGAGCGGGATCGTCGCGACCACTGATTCCGCTTGCGTGTCGATGACCGAGACCGAATCTGAGGACGTGTTGGTGACGTACGCCCGCGTCCCGTCTGGGGTCACGGCGATGGCCATGGGCATGTCCCCAACCGCAATCGTGTTCAACTTCTTCGTGTTCGTCGCGGTATCGACGATAAAAATCGCGCCCGGCGTACCCGATGGCGAATGGGCAAAATATGCGAACTGTTGAGCGGCCGCCGTGGCGGACAGCACCGAAAGCAGGCCGCCGGCACACGCCGCCGAGCTCAGGGTCCAGAACCGAAGGGTTCGAGCAGAACTGCGACTATCGTGTCTCATCATTCGACCATCCATCAGTCAGCCGCGAAACGTCGGATGACTCTCGCCAATGCCTCACGCTGCACGGCGCAGCCTCGGCTGTGGGATTTCCGCCCATGCGCGATGTGAACCGGAGCCACGTTGATGACGACCTGTGCCACATATAGAAAGGAAGCGCTTGCGTCAACCAAAAAGCGGCACCTGTCACCAAAAAGCCGCACGCGGGCGAACAGCAGTCCCCGGGGGCAGGCGGCGACAACGGCCCAGTGTGAAACGACCGGGCTTCCCAACCGTTCGCCGGGCGTTCCGCTTCTGCCGACGAGGCCGCCTTCACCAGGCAGCCATCGCCGGCTGGGCCGGGAGATTACCGAGTTGCCGCCGCTCGCTCGCGCCTCAACGCCGCGCACCGATTGCGCCGCAGTGGCTCAACGCGTTGGACACGCCCTGCACGAGTTCATCGATCGAAACACGGCCGTCGTCGTTCGCATCGAAAGGCTGACAGGTCGTCGTCGGGGCGGTGCCAAGGGCAATGTTGACGCCTGTCACGAGATCATAGACCGTGACTGCGCCGTCGGCCCGACAGTCGCCGGTGCACGGCGGGGTTGGTGTAGGGGTCACCGTGCTGGTGGGCGTCGCCGTTTCCGTTGCGGTGGCCGTCGGCGTGGCGCTTTCGGTCGCAGTGGCCGTACGCGTTGCGGTCGCGGTCGGCGTGGGCGTGGTTGTGCGCGTCGCCGTGGCTGTACCCGTTCGCGTTGCCGAGGTACTCG
>JBBITY010000095.1:5183-7934 GCA_037440565.1 Desulfurellales bacterium | reverse complement strand
GTGGCGGTCGCGGTCGGCGTGGGCGTGTCCGTCGCCGTGCCGGTGACGGTCGCGGTAGCGGTCGCGGTGGACGTTGGCCGAGTGCCGGTCGCCGTTGGGGTGGGCTCGACACACGAAGGCGAGACGCGCTCGTGGCGGCAGCCGAGAAAGGAATCGCAACTATCGATTGTGCACACCTGGCCGTCGTCGCAATCTTCCAACTGACAGACGGTCGAGCACCCGTCACAGCTCGATGAATTGCCGTCATCGCACGTTTCCGGGGATGCGACGAGGCTGTCGCCACAGGCCGGGCACGGGACCACACAGGGCGGCGCCTCTTGGTCAGGCACGACGCACGGCGGCAAAGCGACTGGCTCGGGTGCCGGTAGGATCGGCGCGCTGATCGACGGCAACTTGCCCACGGGGTACGTGAGTCGCGTGGTGCCGTCCTTCCCGTCGGCGGTCGTCGTGCTCGCATCGACGGTTCCCCGCACCTGCATTTGGGCGCGCGCAGTCAGCGTGATGTCGCCTCCGTGCGGCGCTTGGGCTCGGGCGCTCCCCGTCGGCGTAACCGCAAGATCGCAGCCGGCCAGGTCGAGGAATCCCCCTTCTCCGCAACCCACTTCCAATCCGCACTGGGGGTTGGCGCTGGCGTCGACTCGGTTTTCGACGCGCAAATCCCCAGGCCCGCGCGCTCCTGCCCGGATGAGCAAGGACCCCCCGAAAGCTCCCTTGCCGTTGCCCTTCGCACTGACCAGACCGCTCACCGTGAGATTGCGGCCAGCAATCAGCTCCAGATCTCCACCGCCGTCGCCGCCGCTGACATCGACAGACCCACTGCCCGCCACCGTCAGGTCGATGTCCGCATCGAGACAGATCAAGCCGCCGCACGTCTCACCAGTCGGCCCGCGCGCCGCCACCAGGGCCGCCACTGCGAGACTGCCCCGCGCCATGACGTCGATCTCCCCGCCCAGGCCGTCGGGAACAGCGCCGTCCGCCGTGATGTCGGACCCGGTGCTGATCGTGACATCGCCGAACTCGGCCACCAGAGAAACCGCGCCGCCGCAGCCGCCGATCTGAAACTCGCCGGTCTTTCCGTCTGCTCGAATGTCGCCGAGAATTTGGATACCCGCGCCCGCAGCGATGTCCACGCTACCCCCGCTGCCGGCATCGCCAGTCGCCGAAACGTCGATGAAGTGCACGGTGACCGACCCGCCAGCACTGACGTCGACGAAACCGCCCTCGCTCCCACTGGCGTAGACATCGCCCGTAAGGCCGACCGCACCACCAGCCGTAATGTCGACGTCACCTCCGCCGGAGGAGGCGTTGCCGCCCGTGGCAGCGATCGATCCGGTGGCTGTACTAATGACGTTTCCCCCCGCCCGGATCGTGATGCCACCGCCATCCGCATTCCGCGTCTGATGAGCAGCGCGCAGCCGACCGCTCAGCGCGACATTGCCGCCCACCTCGATGAGGATCGTGCCACCCTTGGTCTCGCCGGACACGTCGATGCTCAACCCCGTGCCCTGCGTGCTGAAATTGCCCGGCACTTGAAACGTGATCATACCGCCCTGGCCGCTGCTGCGGCCGTCGATAAAACCGCCCGCGCCGACCGCAAAGTTCGCCGCCTTGATCGTCACCGTGCCGGAACCCACCTTCGCCTTCCCCGTCAAGGTCACCGTGCGGCTGCCGAAGTCGAGGACGCAGTTGTCGTCGAGCGTGAAGTCCGTTCCAATCGTACATGCGCCGCTCGGATTCGGGCAGCCGAACACTTGGCCTACCGCGCTGGGCGTCGGACAGATCGCCCGGGCGGCCGGCACCCAAAGAATAGCGGTGAGCAAGCCGCCGCCGAGTGCCGCGGCGAACGCCGCACCGCCCCTATGCCGCATGACGCGCGACGAATAGATACCCTTCCCAGTCGCGTCAAGCTGCACGGAGGAGCGGCGATGGTTTCTTGACACGTCTGACGGGGGCGGCCAGGATGAATGACGCGTGGGAGCACTGAATAGCAAGCCATGACGATGCGCGTGCGAGTGATTATCGGTCTGAGCCTCTGTGGGATCTTGGGCGGAGTGTCCGCTCTGGCCGTGCGGCCGCAAGCGCAGGATTGGGAGGAGAGTTCCGCCCCTGACGTCACCGAAGCGGAGCTGAGCCTCTTCATAGCGGTTTACAGCGCCATGCAGGCTGACCACGATCTGACCGTCGAGACAGCTCTGGGCCGGGAAGCGCCGGGAATGACCCTCGAGCAGTTTCGACAACTGGAACGGCGCATTCAGCGCCAAGAGCGGCTTGTCGATCGCGTCCGCCAAGCTTTGCTCGATACCGCCAAGGCACGCGCCGCACCGGTCGGCCCGGCCAGCGCGCAGGCACGCGACAAGAAGCAGGAACCCTGACCAGGCTTTGGCGGACCCTCTGCCGTGCTGTGTCGGGGACAACGGACTGGCCGCTCGTCAGGCGGGCAAGGCTGGCCCGGACGGGCGCGTGTGGCGCGGAAGCGCCGCTTGCACTGGAGCCGGCCGCGTGCCAACGTCGAACCCACCGGTCATTCCCGGCATAGGAGGATGTGAATGGCGGACCAGCATGAGGACGGCCCGGTCGACGCGCAGGAGGTGCTGCGCTGGCTCGAAGACGTGCGCAGCCGCCTGCGCACTACGATCTGGGCCCTGCACGGCATGCATCAGGACGTGACGGCGTTGACCGTCGACGACCTTGCGGATCTCGAGCACCTCATGACGGAGACACTCGACCATATCCTGACCCCAGCATACGAGG
>JBBITY010000095.1:0-5159 GCA_037440565.1 Desulfurellales bacterium | reverse complement strand
GTGTTGCCTCGGGCGGAGCAGTGACGACACACTAGCGGGGCGCAACGGTCGCTGGTTTCGGCGGATGGCGAAGGTGTGGTTCGTCAAACGGCGCGGGGAGCAGTGGATCGCGCCAGGGGGAGCCCCCGCGTGTGAGCGCCCCTTGAGGCAGGTGATTTTCCCACTCGATCTCGGGACGCATCGGCGGCTGGTCGACGAGGAACCTGTCCCCGAGCCGGGAATGCCGCCCGAGGATCCGTCCCGGTTGCAGCGGGTCATGGTCGAGGTGACTGCGGCCGATCTCCACGACCGGGAGTTTTCTGGTTACGAGATCGCATTTTACGACTCTCCGTACTCGCCGCGCGAAGTCGCCAGGAGGCTCGGTTGCGGACACGGCGCCCTCGGGCGCGGCGAGCAGCTTTGAGGGGCGTCCGGCTCCTGCGCATCGTTCCCAACGCGATCAGTCGCGATCACGTCGAGCGCGGGATCCGGGCTTTGCAGGTGCCCGCCGGCGTAACGGCCGAAACGGCTGCGCGAGATGATCACCCGGGACGTGCCCGTCGACGCCGTGGCGTCGAACAGCGCGGCGCGAATCGAAGAGGGCGTACCCGAGTTGTTCGACCGCAGCGCGATCAGCCCGCGGCAGGCGGAAGCGCGGCGCGAAGCCGAGGAGGCAGTGGTGGAGGTGATCGCGCGGCGGCGACCCGTTGAGCCGGCGCCGCAACACGTCGGTGCGACGGCTCCAGCACCAGCTCGGGAGCGCGTGTGGTTTGCGGTCGGAGAGCGCTGGCCGTGAGCCCTTGCGGCGCGCGATCATCTGCCCGGCACAGAGAAGGAGCGGGACGCCGCGAAAAAAAACCATGGGACGACCGGTCAACGCGAAAGATTTTTCTTGACAGGCAAGGGCTTCTCGTAGCAATTATAGCCGACTTTCTTGTCCGGCTTTGGACGTAACCACATTGCGAAAGGCGGGGGAGCGGGTATGACCAAGTCTCAGTTGATTGAGCGATTGGCGAAGGCGGGGGGAGTGACCAAGAAGCAAGCGCAGGCGCTGATGGAAGGCCTGGTGACCACGATCGTCAGCTCGGTGAAAAAGGGCGAACCGGTGAAGATACCCGATCTCGGGACGTTCAAGAAAGCGCAGAGCAAGGCGCGTATGGGGCGCAACCCGCAAACCGGCGAACCAGTGAAGATTCCGGCCCGCAAGAAAGTGCGTTTTACGGTAGCCAAGAGTTTCAAAGAGCAGGTGCTTGGGGGCAAGAAGTAGGCGGGAGCTACGGGGCCGTTGCTGAGATTCCCGGGGGCGACCATTGGGTGATACGGTCAACTAGTCGGGTGGGGCGAATAAGGGCGCGTGTCGTTCGTTGGCAGCCTTTTTCATTTGGTTTCGCCCAACGGTCCTCGGTAGGTTGGCGCGCGTAGCTCAATTGCGGAGGTGGGGAGTCGTAAAATGACTGACCGCTCGTTTGGTCTGTTCGAGCCCGATGCGCTGCTTCCGGCCCAGTTTTACGCGGCCTTTCGGGGAGGGTCCGGGATACGCGGGGAGAAACGCCTGATGCTGGCGGTCCTGGAAGATGCCCTGGACTGCTATCAGAAGTACGCGACCGCCCGCGATGGGCACGGTCAGCAGCTTTTCGAGGAAGCCCGGGCGTGGATCAGCTCCAGCGATCGCGCCTGGTTCTTTTCGTACGAGAACATTTGCGAGACGTTGGAGATCAATCCCGAATACTTGCGGCGCGGCCTCGACAACTGGCGGGCCC
This sequence comes from Desulfurellales bacterium, assembly GCA_037440565.1. Taxonomy (GTDB): domain Bacteria; phylum Desulfobacterota; class Binatia; order HRBIN30; family CADEER01; genus JBBITY01. The sequence goes on along the minus strand of JBBITY010000095.1, from coordinate 3,420 downwards.
GAGCGCTCGGAGCGTCGCGGCACTCGCGTTCTATGAACAAATCCGAGCCGCAAACGCTACGCGCCACCGGGTGATCAGCCCGGACCAGCGGTCCGCTGGCGGTGGGAGGTCCCGCCGCGCGTGCCACTGTTGCGGCCAAGCCGGGGGGCGCGCGTGAGTAAAGTTGTCGGCGTGACCGGTGGCCTCGGATCGGGCAAGACCACTGCCGCACGGATCCTTGGCGAGCTGGGTGCGCACGTCATCGACGCGGACTTGGTCGGCCATGACATCTACCGACCAGGTTCCGAGGGTTTCCGCCGGGTGGTAGGCAGTTTTGGGCCCGAAGTCATCGCGGGCGACGGCACCATCGATCGCAAACGGCTTGGGTCGATCGTTTTCAGCGATCCAGTCCAATTGAAGCGGCTCAACGCCGCCGTTCACCCCCTCATGGGGCAGGAGATGCGCCGCCGCATCGATGCACTGCGTGCGGCAGGCTGGCGGGCGCCGATCGTCATCGACGCGGCTGTGTTGATCGAAGGGAACTGGGTCTCGTTGGTCGACGAGGTCTGGTTGATCGTAGCGAGTCGCAAGGCAATTCTCAGCCGCGTGGCTGCTCAGCGCGGCCTGGACCGAGCGGCGATCGAGGCCCGCATCCGATCGCAGCTCAGCGATGAGGAGCGACGCCCCTATGCGACAGTGGTGGTGGACAACAGCGGCAGCCTTGGCGATCTGCGCGCCCAACTGGAGCGCTTATGGCACGAACGCCTGGCGCCGGTCACCTCGACTCAGTGACCGGACTGCACGTGTGCTCTCCGGAACGCCGGGGAGACACCTGCAGCGGCGAAGGCTTGGCGGAGGCTGGGCGAGTGGCGAGGAATCGGCACGCGGGGCCAGCCTGGGCACGGTCGCGGCTAGGCCGCCTGGGGAAGGGCTTTGGTCTTAGCCGCCGCGCGCTGCTTGATTCGCCGGCGGACCTCGCTGCGGATGGCGCTTGCCGAGAGGTGAAACTGCGCGCAGACGGCATCGAGACTAAACGCACTGGAATCCGCGTCGTACGCGAGGAAATACGCCTCGGCGTCGGCTCGCACGGCTGGGCAATGGCTGTTCAGATCCGCAAACGCTTGCTCCAAGACCGCGATCATCAGCAGCTCTTCAGCCATCAGGCTCCGAGTGTTGATCTCTGGAGTGAGAATTTTGCCCTGAAACATTCCGCCCTCCATCACCGGTGGCGGTGGGGTATGCAATCCCGGTGCCACCCGCGAGACCTCGGCGGAACGCGAACGGCTCAGCGTTATTGTTCTAACCTGTCAAGGTCAATATTGTCGCGGCGTGCCAAAAAAGTACGCGGTTATTTCTCGTGCGGAAATGCGCGCGGGCTGTCGCGGGACGAGCGCTTGGCGAGCAGGCCGCGGCCGATTAAGTACGGAGAGCGCACCCGGCGTGGCCGAGGGGAGACCAAGCATGGCTGAGGCGATCGGTCTGAAGGTGGGCGACCCCCGTTTCTGGGACGCGGCAGATTTGCGTTGCGAAGTGGACCGGATTTTCGACATCTGCCACGGCTGCCGCTTGTGCTTCAAATTTTGTGGCAGCTTTCCGACCCTATTCGAGCTGATCGACGGCAAGACCGAGCAGTTGCGCCGCGACCACCTCGCCGCACACCCCGAGATCGCCACGGCAGCGGCGCGACGGCGACAGGAAGCAACGGCCGCGCCGCCACCCACCGGAGCACCCGAAGCCGAAGTCGGCGTGACGTACGGCGATGAGCTGCCGGAGTTGGCCGCCCATGCCCGCGATCTTTCTGTACCCGAGATCGATCGCGTCGTCGATCTCTGCTTCCAATGCAAGCTCTGTTATCCCAACTGTCCGTACACGCCACCACATGAGTTTGCCCTGGATTTCCCGCGCCTGTTGCTGCGCTGGAAGGCGCATCGCACGCGGCGGCACGGTGTTCCGTTGAAGGCTCGCCTGATCCGCAACACCGCCCGAGTCGGCAAGATAGGAACCCTCGCACCGCGCGTCACCAACTGGCTTCTGTCCAACCGGCTCAACCGGATCGCCATGGAGAAGACGCTCGGGATCCATCGCCGCAAACTCATGCCGACCTACCACGCCGAAGCGTTCCCGCGCTGGTGGCGGCGTCACCGCTCACGCGTCGAACCGGCGCAGGCGCCCCGCGACGGCGCGACGCCGCTCACGCCGCTGAAGGTCGCGCTCTTTTCCACCTGCCTGGTCGATTACAACGACCCGGGGTGCGGCAAGGCAGCGGTGCAGGTCCTCGAACACAACGGCGTCGAAGTCGTGTGGCCCGGCCGCCAAGTGTGCTGCGGCATGCCGCTCCTGGACGGCGGCGACCTCGATGGTGTCGCCGCTCAGATTCGCCAGAATGCCAGCGTCTTCGCCCCGCTAATCGAAGCGGGATACGCAATCGTGATCCCGTCGCCAAGTTGCAGCTTGATGTTCCGCGAAGAATATCCCCAGATCGTGGCCACCGAGAGCGTCCGCCGGGTTGCGCAGGCCAGTCACGATCTCAACGAGTATCTGTACCGACTGGCGCGCGAAGGCCGGCTCAAGCGCGACTTCAAGCGCCGCTTCGGCGCGGTGCACTACCACGTCCCCTGCCATATTCGGGCGCAAAATATCGGCATTCGCGGGCGTGATCTGTTGCGCCTCGTAGCCGATCGCGTCGAGCTGGTCCAAGAATGCTCCGGCCACGATGGCACGTGGAGCATGCAGAAGGAGCACTTCGAGGATTCCCTGCACTGGGGACGCAAGGCATTCGACGGTATGCGCGCCGAGCCTGGAAAGTCCTGCGGCCTGGCGTGCAGCGACTGCCGGCTGGCGGCGTTGCATCTTGAACAGGGGGCGGGGCGGTCGACGGTCCATCCGGTGGTTGCGCTCGCGTACGCCTACGGTTTCGAAGTCGACGCCCGTTGCGCCCTGGAAAGCAAGGAGCTGCAAGGCGCATCCTGCAGCGACCAATCAAACGGATGAACGGGCCGGTGTGCCGCCCGAAGGCAAAGTGCGCCGGATTGGGGAGACTCAAGATGACGGGGAGCGCACGACGCCGTGAAAGGCGAGATCCGTGAGCGCTCGGGTCACATCCTCAATCGGCACCGCCTCCTGCTCGAGCCACCACGACACCACTTGCAGCGACATGCCGATGAACGCTTGCGCCCAAACGGCGGGATGGCCCTGGCGAAAGGCGCCGGTCCGCATACCAGCAGAAAGGTTCTCCATCACGTCATGGACGAACATTTCCTGCGAACGACGGACCACGTCGTGGAAGGAAGCACCATGGCCGAACACGATGCGAAACAACTCCCGGTTTTCCTGCGCAAAGCGAAAGAACGTCTCGGTGCTCGCACGGGCGCTCGCGAGTGGATCCGCAACCTGGGCGTGCACGGCATCCAACTCGCGCTTCAACCGGTGTACCGTGTCTTC
>JBBITY010000094.1:8485-10073 GCA_037440565.1 Desulfurellales bacterium | reverse complement strand
ACGGCCTCGCGCCAGACCTACGTGACGGGCAATGCGGCGCGGCTGGCGGCCAGCGACGGCCTGCGGCCGCTGATAGAGGACCAGCGTGCATTTCTCCCCGAGCTGTTGATCGTCTCGCAGGTCGAGCTCGCGGCCGACCTTGACGATCGGCACATCAGCCCCTTGGCCCGCGACCTCAAGGTGGCCGTGGAGCGCGCGCGCGGCGCGAAGTGCGCGCGGTGCTGGAACTACCGGGAAGAGGTCGGACGGGACGTGCGGTACCCGGATCTCTGCGCGCGCTGCGTGGAAGCGGTGCGAGAGGCGACCTCAACCGGCCCCGGATAGCCGTGCCCCTCGGTCCTTTTCTCATGCGCAAGCATACGTTCGTGGCGGTCGTCGCCGCCGCGGTTCTTGGCCTGGACCAACTGTCGAAGTGGTACATCCGCAGCGCGCTCGAATTGTACCAGTCGATCCCGATCATCGACGCGTGCTTCCACATCACGCACGTGCGCAACGCCGGGGGCGCGTTCAGCCTCTTCGCGGACATCGCTGATGCCTGGCGGGCGCCGTTCTTTTTCATCGCCTCAGCACTCGCCATCGGCGCGCTGATCTACTTCGTGCGCCAAGTCGCCGCGACGCAGCGGTGGCTGCTGTTTGCGCTCGCGAGCGTCCTTGGTGGCGCGTTGGGAAATCTCGTCGATCGCCTGGCCAGCGGCATGGTAACAGATTTCCTCGACGTCCACTGGCGCGGCTATCACTGGCCCGCGTTCAACATCGCCGACTCGTTCATCACCGTCGGCGTGGCCATCCTGTTGGTCCACTCGCTTTTCGCCGGCAGCCAGCCGCATATGAAAGAGGCAAAAGGGGGATAAGTCCCTTTTCTTCCGCCTGCGCGGCCGGAAAAAACGAAGGCCGGCGTCTTCCCGACGCCGGCCTTCGCCACGCCGTGTCGTTCCGGCTCAGCAATCGAAGTAGAGGTTGAACTCGAACGGGTGGGGGCGCAAGCGGATGGCCGACACCTCGTTCGCCATCTTGTACTCGATCCATGTCTCGATGACGTCCTCAGTGAACACGTCGCCCTTGAGCAGGAAGTCGTGATCATTGCGCAGGTTGTTGAGCGCCTCCTCCAGCGACGCCGGCATGGACGGGACTTCCTTCAGCTCCTCAGGGGTGAGGGCGTAGATGTCCTTGTCGAGCGGATCGCCGGCAGGAAGGCGCTTCTCGATGCCGTCGAGGCCGGCCATGAGCATGGCGGCGAACGCCATGTAGCCGTTGCAGGCTGGATCAGGGAAGCGGACCTCGATGCGCTTGGCCTTCGGGCTTGGCGAGTACATTGGGATGCGGATGGCTGCGGAGCGGTTGCGGCTCGAGTAGGCCAGGTTGACCGGGGCTTCGAATCCCGGCACGAGACGCCGGTAGCTGTTGTTGGTCGGGTTAGTGAAGGCAGCCAGGGCCGGCGCGTGCTTGAGGATGCCGCCGATGTAGTGCATGGCGAGCTCGCTCATCCCACCGTACCCGTTGCCGGCAAAGAGCGGCTTCTCCCCCTTCCAGAGGCTCTGGTGGGTGTGCATGCCGCTGCCGTTATCGCCGAACACCGGTTTCGGCATGA
>JBBITY010000094.1:0-8451 GCA_037440565.1 Desulfurellales bacterium | reverse complement strand
GTTCTTGACGATGTACTTGTACCACATCAGATTGTCGCCCATCTTCACGAGCGGGGCGAACAGCATGTCGATCTCCGCCTGGCCGGCGGTGGCGACTTCGTGGTGTTGTTTCTCCACCACCATGCCGACGCTCTCCATGACCAGCACCATCTCTTGTCGAATATCCTGGAGCGAGTCGGTCGGCGGAACGGGGAAGTAGCCTTCCTTGTAGCGCGGCTTGTAGCCGAGGTTGGGGTGCTCCTCGCGCCCGGTGTTCCACGCCCCTTCGCAAGAGTCGATGAAATAGTACCCGGCGCGCTGATTCTGATCGTAGCGGACGTCGTCGAGGATGAAGAACTCGGGCTCCGGTCCGAAGTAGGCGACGTCGCCGATGCCCGTAGACCGCAGGTATGCCTCTGCCTTGCGGGCGATGTTCCGCGGGTCGCGCGAGTAGTCCTCCTTCGTGATCGGGTCGACGATATTGCAAATGAGGCTGAGCGTGACGTCCTTCGTAAAGGGATCGATGACCGCCGTCGTCGGATCCGGCATCACGAGCATGTCCGACGCGTGAATCGGCTGCCAGCCACGGATCGACGAGCCGTCGAAACCCAGTCCCTCCTCGAACAGCGACTCCTTCAGCTCGGTCATGGGAACGGTGAAGTGCTGCCAGATGCCGAGGAAGTCGAGGAACTTCAGATCGACACAGACTGCCTTCCGCTCCTTGGCGAACTTCAGCACATCCTTTGGCGTCATTGACGAATATCCTCCCTTTGCTGCGTGTTGGCTCCCGATGCGGGAGATGTCGCTCCGTTGATTTGCGGTGGCGGCTCAGATCGCGTCGCTACCGCGCTCGCCGGTTCGGATGCGCACGACCTCCTCCACGGGAAGGACGAAGATCTTGCCGTCGCCGATCCGTCCGGTCCTGGCTGATTTCTCAATCGCGGCCACGACATCCGGGACTTTGTCGTCGCTTACGATGATTTCGAGTTTGACCTTCGGCAGAAAGTCCACGACGTACTCGGCGCCGCGGTAGAGCTCGGTGTGCCCTTTCTGCCGGCCGAATCCCTTGATCTCGCTCACCGTCAGGCCCTGGATGCCGATGGCGCTGAGCGCTTCTTTCACCTCATCCAGCTTGAACGGCTTGATGATCGCTTCAACCTTCTTCATTGCACTCTCCTGGCCCGGAGCGTGGCCGGTTCTCTTATGCCAATCACCGCATCCTGTAAAGGTCGTTGGAGCCGCTAGAGATTGTACGCGCGCTCTCCATGCTGGGAGAGATCGAGCCCCATGACCTCGTCTTCCTCGGTCACTCGCAGTCCCATGGTGACATCGACGAGCTCGAGAAGCATCCAACTCACGACGAACGCGTAGAGAACCGTCGCGACGACCGAGACGATCTGGACGATGAGTTGGGCTGGGTTGCCGAAAAAGAGGCCGTCGCGGCCGGCTGGGTTGACCGCGACCGTGGCAAAGAGACCCGTCGCGATGGCGCCCCAGGACCCGCCGAAGCCGTGCACGGCCACGACGTCAAGCGAGTCGTCGTAATTCAACACCATCTTCAGGTTGATGGCTGAGTAACAGAGGACACCGGCCACGCCACCGATGATGAGAGCAGCCACCGGACCGACGAAGCCCGACGCGGGCGTGATCGCCACCAAGCCGGCGACCGATCCTGACGCAGCGCCGAGGACGCTGGCCTTGCCGCGGTGAAAGTACTCCGCTGCACTCCATGCAATCGTCGCCATGGCCGCCGCGATGTGGGTGACGACGAACGCGGAGCTCGCCAATCCTCCGGACGACAGCGCGCTGCCGCCGTTGAAGCCGAACCAGCCGAACCACAGGACGCCCGAGCCCAATACAGTCAGAGTGAGATTGTTCGGCATAATCTGCTCGCGCGGCCACCCGAGGCGCCGCCCGAGCACCAGGGCCGAGGCCAGCGCGGCCGTGCCCGAGCTGATGTGGACAACGGTTCCGCCGGCGAAGTCGAGTGCGCCGCGCGCACCCAACCAGCCCCCGCCCCACACCCAATGCGCCAGCGGATCGTACACAAAGGTCGCCCAGAGCACCGTGAACACGACGAATGGCCCGAAGCGCATCCGCTCGGCGAAGGCGCCGGTGATCAGGGCGGGGGTGATGACCGCGAACATGCACTGATAGATCATGAACGCCAAGGCGGGAATGGTCGGCGCGAACCGACTCGGTTCCTGGCCCACGCCGTTGAGGAATACGTGGTCCAACCCGCCGATGAACGAGCCGATGTCCGGACCGAACGCGAGCGAATACCCGATCACCGCCCACTGCACGCTGACCACGCCCATGATGAAGAAGCTGTGCATGATGGTGCCGAGGACGTTCTTGTGCCGCGTCATGCCGCCGTAAAACAGGGCAAGCCCCGGCGTCATGAACAAGACGAGCGCGGCCGATGCCAACATCCACGCGGTGTCTCCCGAGTCGATCGCCGCCTGGCCCTCTTGCGCTCCAGCGCGCGCCGCCCATACGCACGCCGCCAAAGCACCGCACGCGAGCTGCCCCCAACGTATTCGACGCATGCCTAGTCCCTCCGACACTCGGAACGAATCGCCTTGACTGCTGAACGATCGCACACGGCCGCCATCCGATCTGCGAGGAGCGGCTGCAACTCGGGTGCCGAGCTGCATGCACCGCGCAGCGAACTGAAATCCGCGCGCGCGGGGTTTCCCGGTGCCCAGCGCGTAAGCAGCGCTCAAAATTTGGGCAGCAGGTTGTGCTTCGAGCGCCCCGCTTTCCGTGTCCGTGCGTCAGGGCGCGCGGCCGCGCGCCCACGAGAGCACCATCTACCGGCACACGGTGGGTAGTGCACCTAGCCCGGGCTAGCCGCCAGGCGGCTTTGCGGATCGCCGCGCCGCAAAGCGCGGCTCCGTTCCGGCGGCAAGTCGCCTCAGATTGTCCCGATGCGTCAGAACGAGCGTACACGCAATCGCCACCCCCGCCCACAGCCGCGGTCCCCAGTCACCCGCTGCAGCGAGCAAGACGGGCAGCGCGCCGCCCGCGCAGAGCGAGGCCACCGACACGCGGCGCGAAAGGGCCATTGCAACGGCAAACACCGCCAGCGCACCCGCGAAAGCAAGTGGCGCCAGAACCAGAAACACTCCTGCCGATGTCGCGACGCCCTTGCCGCCGCGAAAGCGCGCAAAGATCGAGAAGATGTGCCCGGCAACGGTGCACAGCCCGACCAGCGCCAGGCTGGCGGTACTTGCACCGGCGGCGCGCGCGAGGAAGACGGGCAGCGCACCTTTGGCCACGTCGACAACCAGCGTCACCACGCCGAGGCGCATCCCGATCGTCCTCGCCACGTTCGTGGCGCCGATGTTGCCGCTGCCTCCCGCGCGCACGTCGACGCCAATCAGTCGGCCCAACCAGAGCCCGGTCGGAATCGAGCCGCACAGATAGGCGGCGGTGAGGATCAGAACCGCACGCGTGTCCGTTGGCCGCGCTCCTGCCGACGACCGTACGCGGCGCCGATCAAGAATCCCACCAGCAGCCCGGCGCCCGCCAACGCCAGCGTCGCGGCCACACCGGGCGCCTCGCTGGCTGGCACCGGCACGCCAGCGGGCGGCGACTGTGCCGACTGCTGGACGACGTGGCGATGCAGCTCCTCGGTCAGGTGCAGCAGGCGCTGCAGGTCGGCGCGGACGTCGTCAGTCGGCGCTGCAGCTTCCACACGACCAGCCGCCGTCGGCGACGGCCTGGCGAGCTGCGGCCGCGGGGCGGCGATCTCTTCCTCCGGTCGCGCTTGCGCAGTGCCCTCCGGTGCGGCCGCACCGCTGCTGGCGCCGGAAGCGGTGGCGCTCGGCGGGATGGTCGCCGCCGGACCTGGCGGGGTCACGTGCGGCAGCGTCGCCCCCGCCGGCAAGTCGAGAAACGCCACATGGACATATCCCCGTTCCCCGCTTGCCGTGCGCACGGCCGCCCACGCACCGGTGATGCCCTGGACCTCGACCTCTGCGCCGCGCAGCAGCGTCGCAAACGCCGGATACTCCGTGCCCGGGCCCCGCCGGAGGTAGACCGCCTCGGCCGCGCGCACGACTCCGGCCACGCGTTCGGCGCCGTGCGCCGCAGCCAGCGTGACCGCCAGCACGGCCACACCCGTAAGAATCCGAGCCGCAGTCCGGGGCATGTGAAAAATGGTCGGGGTGACTGGACTTGAACCAGCGACCTCACGGTCCCGAACCGTGCGCTCTACCAGTCTGAGCTACACCCCGTCTCGAACAGGTCCAAAACCGCCAGGCGACACCCGATCGATGCGCGTGCTTAACACATCAGACCGAATTTGCAAACGCGCCCGCCTCCGGGGCCCCAGGGGCCTCCGGGCTTGCGAGGAGAGGGCCGCCGTCGGCGGGGGGCGCGCTCCCCTGCGGCCTGGCCGAAGAAGCCCGCGGCCGTGCGCCCCAGACTCGACGTCGGTCGTGTCGCTCAGGCGGGCGGCGTCGCGCGGCTCAGCGTTTCTCGCAGCTCGCGCACTGTCCGCGCGTAATCATCGGTCGCGAACAGACCGGTGCCCACGACGAGCACCTCCGCCCCCGCGGCGCCGATGCGCCCGGCGTTGTGCGTCTTCACGCCGCCGTCAACTTCGATCAGCAACCCGAGCTTGCGCTCGCGCTTCAGACGGCTGGCCGCGGCGATTTTCTCGATCGCCGACTCGATAAACTGCTGCCCGCCGAACCCCGGATTGACGCTCATGAGCAACAGCATGTCCACGTCGGGCAGAATCACCTCGACGCTGCTCAGCGGCGTGGCGGGATTCAGCACGACCGCCGGCCGGACGTTCTGGCGGCGGATGTCCTGCACCACCGCGTGCAGATGCGGGCACGCTTCCTGATGCACCGACAGATAGTCCGCGCCGGCGCGGGCGAAGTCGGCGACGTAGCGCTCGGGCTGGGCGATCATCAGGTGCACGTCGAGCGGCAGGCTGGTCGCCTTGCGAATGGCCTCGACCACAGCCGGGCCGATGGTGATGTTGGGCACGAAGCGGCCGTCCATAACATCGACGTGAATCCAGTCCGCCCCGGCATCCTCTACCGCCCGCACCTCGTCGGCGAGCCGGCCAAAGTTCGCGGCCAGAATCGCTGCGGCAATGCGCTGCACGGCCGGGAAGATACGCAACTATCGGCGGCGCTTCAACCGAACGGCAAAAAAGCCGTCCAGGCCATCGCGATGCGGCAGCGTCCGAAGGAAGCGCTGTCGATCCACCAGGCGTCGCGCCGGCGGCGGGAGCCACGGCGATGGGTCGTCGAACACGAAGTCCGGATGACTTGCCAGGAAGCCGTGCACCACCTCTTCGTTCTCGACTGTAGCGAGCGTGCAGGTGGCGTACACCAGTGCCCCGCCGACGCACACCCGGGGAGCAAGCGCCGCCAGCAACCGCAACTGCGCGGCCCCCAGCTCAGCCAATTGCGCCGGCGTGCGGCGCCACCGAATCTCCGGATGCTGGCGGAGCGTCCCCAAGCCCGAGCAGGGCGCATCGAGAAGGACGGCATCGAACTGCTGCTCCGGGCGCAGCGGCAGGGCGGACGCGTCGGCGCGGACGACCGCGACGCTGACGAGTCCGAGGCGCCGCGTCATGCGCCGCAAATTCTCGAGGCCGTGCAGGTTGCGATCGAGCGCGACGACGCGCCCGCGATCGCCAAGGCGTTCGGCCACGTGCGTCGCCTTCCCGCCCGGCGCCGCGCAGGCGTCGAGCACCGCGGCGCCCGGCTCGACACCGAGCAGATGGGCAACCAACTGCGAGGCTTCGCTCTGCACCGTGAACATTCCGGCCGCGTAACCGGGAAGCGCGGTGGCGTCGATCGCCGATTCGATGATGATCCCGTCGGGGGAGAACACGGTCAACCGCGCGGCGACGCCGGCGTCGAGCAGCGACGACCGGACAACCTGGCGGTCAGCGCGGAGGCGATTCACCCTGATGACCGTCGGCGCGGGCTCGTTGTTCGCGCGCAACAACGCTTCGGCCTCCGCCCGGCCGTACTCGGACAGCCACCGGTCGACAAGCCAGCGCGGATGGGACAGCGCCACGGCCAAATGACCGGCGAGATCGTCCGTCGCGGGCAACGAAACCCGCCGCTCCTCCCGGAGGAAACGGCGCAGCAGTGCGTTGACGAGGCCGCTGGCGGCTCCGCGGCGAAAGCCCTTCGACAGCTCGACCGCTGTGTCGACGACGGCGAAGTCCGGCACGCGCGACAGTTTCGTGAGTTGGAAGAGCGCCATCCGCAGGAGAGTCCGAATCGGGGGATCCAGCTGCGCGGGTGGCCGCCCGTGCGCCGCGATGATGTGATCGAGATAGGCTTGCCAGGCCAGCGTGCCGTACACCAGGCGCACCGCCAGCGCGCGGTCGCGCGTGTCGAGTCGCGCCGACCGGAGTCGGCGCGCCAGCGCCGCGTCGGCGAACGCGCCGCCTTCCACGGCGATCAGGACATCCCAGGCCAGATACCTGGCGTCAGCCCACACCGCGTCGCCGGCCAAGCTGGACCCCAGTCGACAGCAAGCCCCCGCGCGCGAACTCGGCAGCGCGCAGGCGCTTGCGGCCTTCGAGCTGGAGTTCGTCGGCGGCCAACACGCCCGCCCCGGCCGCGATGCAAATCGGGTCGCCGATCCCGACGACCGTGCCGGCCGCCGCGGCGGCCGCCGCCGGCAACGCATGCGCGCGGTGGATCTTGAGCAGCCTGTCCCCGAGCCAGGTGAAGGCGGACGGCCACGGATTGAACGCGCGCACCTGGCGCGCAATCTCCTCGGCGCTGCGTGACCAGTCGATACACCCGTCTTCTTTCTTGATCACCGGCGCCAGGGTGGCGGCGCTGTGGTCCTGCGCCCGGCCCTGCAGGGTGCCGGCGTGCAGTCGCGCCAGCGCATCCATCAGGGCCTCGGCGCCGATGCGCGCCAGGCGCTCCTCCAGCTCGCCGTACGTCTCGTCGGGCAAGATCGCCGTCTGCCGTGCGAGCAAGATGTCGCCTTCGTCCATGCGTTCATTCATCCGCATGATGGTCACGCCGGTGACCGTCTCGCCGCGCAGGATCGCCCACTGAATCGGCGCCGCGCCGCGGTACTTGGGCAGCAGCGAGGCGTGCACGTTGATACAGCCGAGGCGGGGGGCGTCGAGAACGGCACGCGGGAGGATGCGGCCGTACGCCGCGACGACGATGAGGTCGGAATGCCAGCCGCGGATCGCCTGGCGCGCGCCTTCGTCGCGCAGGGTTTCCGGCTGCAGCACCGGCACGCCGCGGCTCTGCGCCAGAACTTTCACCGGCGGCGGGTGCAGGCGCTGCCCGCGCCCCGCCGGTCGATCCGGCTGGCACACGACACCGACGACCGTGTCGGAGCTGTCCAGGAGCGCGCGCAGTGCCGGCACGGCAAACTCGGGCGTACCGAAGAAGACGACGCGATAGGGCGCGTGGGCGGGCATAGGCACGCGCGCGCCTAGATGCCCACGGCGCCGCGCTTGGGCTCGATGGGCACGCCGTCTCGGATCATCTTCTTGATGCGGCGCTTGTAGAGATCGCGCTTCAGCGGGCTGATCCGGTCGATGAACAGCTTGCCGTCGAGATGATCGATCTCGTGCTGCAAGGCGACGGCGAGCAGCTCCTGCCCCTCGATCTCGATTTCCTTCTCGTCCAGCGTCCACGCCTTCACCAGCACCCGCGCGCTGCGCCGCACCTCGGCGGTGAAGTCCACCACGCTCAAACAGCCCTCGTCCCAGACGATCGTCCCCTCGCGCTCGGCGATGACCGGATTGACGAGCTGCAAGAGATGCTTGCCGGGGTTCTCCGTATCGACGTCCAGAACGATCACGCGCTGCGGCACCCCGACCTGCGGCGCCGCCAGGCCCACGCCCGGGGCCGCGTACATGGTCTCGGTCATGTCGCGCGCCAGCGCGTCGATCGCGCCATCGATGGCGGTGACCTCCTCCGCCCTCTTCTTCAGCTCGGGCGCCGTGTAGGTGAGGATCTTCCGCAAGGCCATGCCCGGCATCTTAGATGAAGCCGGCCCGCCGTGCACTCCCCGGGGTTTCCGCTGATGCCGAGCCCTTCGACCGGGCTCAGGACAGGCCTGTCGAAGCATGAGTGGGACCTTTTCTTCGGCGGGCTGCCAAGCCCGTACTACACCCGGGCGTCGGCTTTTGAACGACCATCCCGCTGAGGGCGCTCTCGACAAAACGCCCTGGTAGTCGGAACCGGCGCGTTACCGTGCCGCGTCTGCGGTCGCGTGCATGAGCGCGTCGAAATGCCCGTCGGCATGCTCGAGATCGAGTCGGACTTTGGACCCTCTGCGGCCAACGCCCGTCACCCGGCACCTCTTCGTCGCGGCTCACAGCATGTGCTGGGGATCGACGTCGGCGATGAGGCGGACGCCGCGCGCGCGGGCGAGGGCGTGCAGTGCCCGCGTGACCTCCGCAACCGCACGGCGCAACGCGGCGCCGCTGCGCCCGCGCAGCAGGATCTG
>JBBITY010000093.1:8493-10094 GCA_037440565.1 Desulfurellales bacterium | reverse complement strand
ACAAGCTGTAGAGGAAGTTCAAGCGCGCGATCATGTACACGCCAGCCGTGACCATGGTCGCCGCGTGGATGAGCGCGCTCACCGGCGTCGGGCCGGCCATGGCGTCGGGCAGCCACACATACAGCGGTACCTGCGCCGACTTGCCGGTCGCTCCGACGAAGAGCAACAAAGCGATGGCGGTGATGATCGGCGGCGGAATGTCCGCAACCTGCGTGGCGATTTGGCGAAAGCTCAGCGTGTGCGGCCCGCCGCCCAGATGCCAATAGAGAAGGAACACGCCGAGCAGAAAACCGGCGTCGCCGACGCGGTTGACGATGAACGCCTTTTTGCCGGCATCGGCGTTCGCCTTGTCCTCGTACCAGAAGCCGATGAGCAGGTACGAGCAGAGCCCGACGCCCTCCCAGCCGACAAACAAGAGGACGAGGTTGTCCGCCAGCACCAGGAGCAGCATCGCGAAGGTGAACAAGTTCAAATAAGTGAAATACCGTGCGTAATCGGCCTCGTCCGCCATGTACCCGGTCGAGTAGATGTGGATGAGGAACCCGACGCCGGTCACGACCAGAACCATCACCGCCGAGAGCGGATCGAGGGTGAACGCGACGTCGATGCGGAGCGTGCCGGCGTGAATCCACGGATAGACGCGGTCGACCAGCGCGACGGCGCCGTGATGGCCGAGCAACTGGAGGACGGCGTAACAGGCCACGGCGAACGACCCGCCGACCAGCGCCGGTGCGACCACGCGCACGGCGCCGCGACTCCACCGAAATCCCAGTGTCGCGTTGAACAGCACCCCCACGAGCGGCAGGGCCGGGATGAGCCAGAGGTAGTCGACGGGAACCGGTTGCGGCGTCATGATTCACCAGCGCAGCAGGGTCAACTCGTCGGCGTTAACCGTTTCGCGGTGGCGAAACAGTTGCAGGATGATCGCCAGCCCGACCGCGGCCTCCGCCGCGGCCACCGTCATCACGAAGAACACGATGACCTGCCCGTCCATCGAGTGCTGGTGACGGGCGAAAGCCACAAACGCGAGGTTCGCCGCGTTGAGCATCAGCTCGATTGACATGAAGATGACGATGATGTTGCGGCGCACCAGCACGCCAACCGCGCCGATGGCGAACAAGATCGCGCTGAGGGCGATGAAGTAATTGGTGGGAACCATGGACGCTGCACCCGCCTACCGGAGCTTCCGCTTGGCCACTGCGACGGCGCCGACGATCGCCACCAAGAGTAGGATCGAGGTGATCTCGAACGGTAGCGCGTACTGTGTAAAGAGCCGCTCGCTCAGCGCCGCGGTGGTGCCAAACCCCGCCGGCGGGGCTGCACCCATCCCCACGTCCACCGCCCCGACGCCCCGCACCCACACGGCGCGGATCACTGCGAGGGCGAACAGCGATGCCGCCGCCGCCGCGACCAGCCGCCAACCGCACCGCCGCGTCTCGCTCGGCTCCTCCTGAAGGCTCAGCAGCATGATGACGAACAGAAACAACACCATGATCGCACCCGCATAAACGACGACCTGCAGGGCCGCCACCAGGTGGGCGTCGAGAAAGAGGAACATCACGGCGAGCAGAAACAGCGCGGCCACCAAGCTGAGGGCGCTG
>JBBITY010000093.1:0-8465 GCA_037440565.1 Desulfurellales bacterium | reverse complement strand
ATGGCGATTCAACACGACGCCGAGCGCCGCAAGCACCAGCGGGACGGCCAACGCGAAAAACGCCGGGTAGTTCATCTCAACGGGTGCCCAGTGCGAGGATCACCACCGCCGAGGCGATGACGTTGACCAGACCAAGCGGCAGCAGGCCCAGCCAGCCGAGCCGCATGAGCTGATCGTAGCGGAGGCGCGGCAACGTCCACCGAATCATGATCTGGAGCCAGCAGAAGAACACCACCTTCACCGTAAACGAGGCGACCTGCAGCAACGCCACCGCGAGATGCGGCAGTGCGATGCTGGTGCCCCACGGGAACTGAAAGCCATCGCGTACCAGGTAGGGCACCTGCCAGCCGCCGAAGAAGAGCGTGGACATCAAACCGGCCACGATGATGATCTCGACGAAGTCGGTCATGAAAAACATCAGGTGCTTCACCCCCGAGTACTCGGTGAAGTACCCGCTGATCAGCTCCGACTCGCATTCCGGTAGATCGAACGGGACGCGCTTGCTCTCCGCAATGCCCGCGCACAACAACAGCACACACGCCAGCGGCTGATACAACACGCCCCAGGCGGGAATCCACCCCAGCAGCAGGTGCCCCTGGGCGCGCGCCATGGCCTGCAGGTCGAGCGTACCGTACGTCAGCGCCACCGACACGATCGCCAGCCCCATCGCGATCTCGTAGGAGATCATCTGCGCCGAGCCGCGGATGCCGCCGAGCAGCGACCAGCGGTTGTTCGACGCCCAGCCGCCCAACACGACACCGTAGACGCCGAGCGACGCCATGGCGAGGAGATACAAGATCCCGACGTCCAGCGGCGCCACTTGCAGGTTGATGACTCGGCCGCCGACCTCGAGCACGTCGCCGAAGGGAATTACGGCAAAGGCGACCAGCGCGGGGAACAGGTTGACGCAAGGCGCCAGGGTATGCAGCGTACGGTCGGCTCCGCGCGGAATGACGTCCTCCTTGGTCAGCATCTTGATCGGATCGGCCACCAGCGTGTTGACGAGACCCAAACCGGCAAAGCCGAAGATGCTGGCGCGATTGGCTCCGATCCGATCCTGAATCAGCGCGCTGCCCTTGCGCTCCACCCACCCCAACACGCCCGCCAGGTTGAGCACCATGAACAGGATGACCACGACTTTGATGGTTGCAATGCCGAGATCGATCCACATCGTCCCCGCGTCTCCCTCGGTTGGCCGTCGTTCACTCGCGCTCAAGGCGGTCGATGATCTCCAGGGCGCGCTCGGGAGTGAGATTTTCCCAGTAGTCGTCGTTGATTTGCATCATCGGCGCCGTGCCGCACGAGGCCAGACATTCCACCTGGCTGAGCGAGAACTTGCCGTCCGCCGTGGTCTCGCCGACCTCGATGCCGAGCCGCTTCTTGAGGCACTCGACGAGGTGCTCGGCTCCGCGCAGGGTACACGAGAGGTTGGTGCACACTTGGACGTGGTGCCGCCCCATCGGCCGCTTGTAGTACATGGTGTAGAAGGAGGCGACGGAGGCGACAAACGTCGGCGTCAACCCCAGCAGCTCGGCGACGTACTCCATGACCTCGCGGCTGAGGTACCCGAACTCTTCCTGGGCAAGCCAGAGGGTGGGCATGATGGCCGCCCGGCGCACCGGGTAACGGGCGACGATCTGTTCGAACTTCGCTTGCGCGGCGGGGGAGAAGCGAACAGCCATGATGCAGCAGTGGAGAATCGATCGGGCGGGCGGGCGCCGGAAACCGCTAGCGGTCGCACTCACCGCCGATCATGTTGACCATGCCGAACGTCGCGATGATGTCCGCGACCATGTGGCCGCGCAGCATCTCGCCGAGCGCGGCCATGCCGAGGAAGCAGGGCGGGCGCACGCGGCAGCGGTAGGGGCGCCCGCTGCCGTCGCTGACGATGTAGAAACCCAATTCGCCGTTGGCGCCTTCCACGGCGTGATAGACCTCGCCGCGCGGCACCTTGATCCCTTCCATGATCAGCTTGAAGTGGTGCATCAGGCCCTCGATGCTCGTGTAGACGCGCTGCTTGGGCGGCAGGACGAAACGCGGATCGTCGATGCAGACCGGACCCGGCGGCAGATCCCGCAGCGCCTGCTCGACGATGCGCATGCTCTGCTCCATCTCGTTCATACGACAGAGAAAGCGGTCGTAATTGTCGCCCCGCGTGCCGATCGGCACCTCGAAGTCGAAACGGTCGTAGCCGGAATACGGCTGCGCCTTGCGGACATCGTAGCTGACGCCGGTGGAGCGCAGCATCGGTCCGGTGAGGCCGTATGCAATCGCGTCCTCGGCCGAAATGACGCCGATGCCCGCCATGCGGTCGTGAAAGATCCGGTTGCGGGTCAAGAGCTTGTCGCAGTCGTCGAGAATGCCGCGCAGGTTGCGGAACGCGGCGCGGATGCGTTCGGGCGTGTCCGCCGTGAGGTCGCGCGCGACGCCGCCGATGCGTGTGTACGAGACCGTCACGCGCGCTCCCGTAACCGCCTCGATGATGTCGTAGAGTAGCTCGCGCGCTTCATTGGTCAGAAAGCCGACCGTCATGGCCCCCAGCTCGGTCGCGGCCATGCCGAGGCAGGTGAGATGATCGGCGATGCGCGATACCTCGCTCATGATGACGCGGATGTACTGGCAGCGTTCCGGCACCTCGATGCCGCACAGCTTCTCCACCGCCAGGACGAAACCGACGTTGTTGATCAGCGGCGACGCGTAGTTGAGCCGGTCCGTGTACGGGATCGCCTGCGTCCACGTCCCCTGCTCGACCATCTTCTCGAAGCCGCGGTGGAGATAACCAACCTCCACGTCGCACTCGACGATGACTTCGCCGTCGAGCTTGAGATTGAACTTGATTGTGCCATGGGTTGCCGGATGGGACGGGCCCATCTGGATTCCCATGATCTCTTCGGTCGCATCGACCTCGACCGGCCGCAACGCGCGCTCAGGGCTGGGCATGGAACTTCCAACCGGTCGCGATCGGATCGCGCTCGGGCGTAAGCGGCTGCCGCTTGGTCACCGGATAATCCTTGCGCAGGGGATGGCCGACGAACTCCTCATAGAGGAGAATCCGCCGCGGGTCCGGGTGGCCAATGAAGCGGATGCCAAACATATCCCACACCTCGCGCTCCAACCAGTTCGCCGCCTTCCACAGGCCCGTCAGCGAATGCACCCACGGCTCGTCCTCGGGCACGCGGATCTTCACCCGCAGGCGATGCTGGTGAAGCAGCGAGTACAGATGATAGACGACCTCGAAGCGCGGGGTCTCGCCCAGGTAATCGACGGCCGTGATGTCCATCAAGAAGTTCAAGGCCAGCTCCGGCCGGTCGCGCAGCGCCTGGAAGATCTCCAGCGCCGCGTCGCGGTCGATAGTGACCGTCGCCTGGCCGTACGGCTGCTGGGCATCGCGGATCCCGTCGCCGCCCGCGCGGCGCACGCATGCCAGCATCTCGTCCGCGCTCAATCCCACTCTAGCGCCCCCTTGCGCCACACGTAGAGCAGCCCCACGGCGAGAATTCCCACGAACACGCCCATCTCCACCAACCCGAACCAGCCCAAGCGGCGGAACAAGACCGCCCATGGGTACATGAAGACCACCTCGACATCGAAGATGATGAACAAGATGGCCGTCAGGTAGAATTTCACCGAAAAGCGCCCCCAGGCGGAGCCGCTCGCGACGTTCCCGCACTCGAACGTCTCGAGCTTTACGGCGGTGCGATTGCGCGGCCCGAGAATGCGGCCGGCGTTCACCATCACCACCACGACCGCGGCCGCCACGGCGAACATGATCGCGATCGGAACGTATTGCGTCATTCTTGGGGAGAGTCGTCGGACGGCGCGGGAGCACCGAGTGGCCTGGTTCCCCGCTTATGCGAAGGCCACGGCGAAGTCAAGGCGAGCTACTTTGACCCGGCGCCGAGCCGTCTGCTAGTGCCGTTCCAAACTTGTTGGCCCGAACCGGCTGTGGCAGGCGGGGGTCGTGGTTCCACGGGCGCAACGAATTCCGCCTCGGTGGAAAGAGCTCGAACGACACCAGCCGGTTCCGCGCGGCCTGGGCAACGCGTCGTGGAACAACAGATCATTACCCGTATCGCCGAGCTGGTGCGCCAGCGGTTCGGCCAGAGGACGCGCGTGGCGCGCGTGGCGGCGCTGGCCGGCGATGCATCGACGCGCCGATACGTGCGGGCATGGCTTGAAGGCGCGGGCGCGCCGACCACCGCCGTGGTCATGTTGCTGGCGGACCGGGGCATCGCCATGTCCTCGGAAGAGTTGGCGGTGTTTTCCGAAGCCCCGGCGGAGTTGCCCTACGTGAACGTCCACCGCTTCCTCGCGGCGCTCGGCGTGGCCGTGCCGGAACTCTACCTCGATGCCTCCGAAGCAGGCATGCTGCTGCTGGAAGACATCGGCGACACGGCTCTCTGGGATGCGGTGCAGGCGCGCCCGGACGAGGAGGTCGCGGCGCTGTTCGAGCAAGCGATCGATCAACTGGTTCTCATCCAGGTGGCGGGCACGGCGCGCGCGGACCCCCAGTGTCAGGCGTTCCAGCAGGCGTTCGACGAGCGTCTCTTCGTCTGGGAGTTCGAACACTTCATTGAGTACGGCCTCGTGAAGCGCGTGGGACGGCGCGTGCCCGAAGCGGAGCTGTCGACCCTACGAGAGCATTTCGGCGCCATCGCCCGCTACCTGGATCGGCAGCCGCGCGTCCTGAACCACCGCGACTTTCACGCCTGGAATCTCTTCGTCCACAACGGCCGCATCCGCGTGCTCGACTTTCAGGATGCGCTGCTGGCGCCCGCGCCGTATGATCTGGCGACCCTGCTCGGCGACCGCGACACGCCGCTGGCGATCCGCCCGCCGCTGGAGCGCCGGCTGCTCGCGTACTACGCCGCGGCGACAGCGGCCCAGGGCGGACCGGTCTGGCGCGACGACGACCTCTGGGCCGTCTACGCCGCCTGCGCGTTGCAGAAAGCCTTCAAGGTGGTCGGCCGCTTTTACTTCCTCGAGCGCGAGAAAGGGAAACCGGGCTATCTGCGCTACATTCCGGCCACCCTGCGGCAGATCGCGCGGTTACTCGCCGCCCGCCGGGACCTGGCAGAACTGCAGTCCATCCTGGGGCGCTACTTCCCGGAGCTGCAGCCGTGCGCGCCATGATTCTCGCGGCCGGCTTCGGGAGCCGGCTGCGCCCGCTGACCGACCGCATACCGAAGCCGCTCCTGTCGGTGGCCGGCAAGCCTTTGATCGCATACCCGCTGGCGCTGTTGCGCGAGGCCGGCATCCGCGAGGTGCTCATCAACCTGCACCACTTCGGGGAGCAGATCCGGGAGGCGTTGGGCGACGGGTCGGCCTTCGGCGTGGCGATCACTTATTCGGAGGAGCCGTCGATTCTCGACACGGGCGGGGCGATCAAGAAGGCGCAGCCATTTTTCGGCGATGACACTTTTGTCGTGCTCAACGCCGACACCATCATCGACATATATCTGCCGACGGTCGTCGATTGGCATCGGCGCCGGGAGGCGTTGGCGACGATGGTCCTGCGGCCCGACCCGCACGCGAAACGGTACGGCGTGATCGAGATCGACGCCGCTAGCGGCCGCATTCGCCGCTTTCTCGGCCGACCGGCCCATGTCGCAGGACCCTTGCGGCCGTTCATGTTTGCGGGAGTCCACGTGTTCGAGCCCGGCGTGTTCGCCTTCATGAACGAAGAGCGATTTGGCATCACCGCCACCACTTACCCAGCCATGCTCGCCGCGGGCTGTCCTCTCTTCGGCTACGTCTTCGATGGATACTGGCGGGTTCTGGATACGCACGCCGGGTTGGCGGAAGGGCGTTGGGACCTCGCACATCGGGACACGCTCGCCCCGTCACGGCGACCTTGACATTCTGCGTCATAAGCCGCTAAGGTCGATTCGGGTGTGTCGAGCGGTGGGTATCACCGTCGTTCAAAAGAGTGACCTCAAGACGCGCAAGCGGGACGCGAAGGTTGCTCTGGTGCTGGCCGGAGGGGCCGTCAGCGGCGGCGCCTTCAAGCTCGGCGGGCTCAAGGCCCTTGACGATTACCTGCTCAACAGAAAGA
The DNA here is from genome assembly GCA_037440565.1 of Desulfurellales bacterium. Taxonomy (GTDB): domain Bacteria; phylum Desulfobacterota; class Binatia; order HRBIN30; family CADEER01; genus JBBITY01. The sequence continues at coordinate 2,410 of JBBITY010000093.1, read as the reverse complement.
CGACCGAGTTCGATACCTACGTCGGCTTGTCCGCTGGCGCCGTGTTGGCGACCCCCCTGGCGGCGGGCATCAGCCCGGCGGAGCTGCTCAAGAGCCTTGAAGGCAAATCGACCGAATTGACGCGCTTCCGGGCGCTCGACTTCTATAGCCCCAACGTGCGCGAGTTCGTCGAGCGGCCGCTCGAATACGCCCTGGCGTTGGCGCTGTTCCTGCCGGGCTCGATCGCCGACATGATCAAGGGCACGCCAAAATTGGGGCAGGAGCTGCGCGACGCCCTGCGCGAGTACCTGCAGCGACCGAGCGCGAACGGCGTGCAGAACCTGCTGCGGCCGATCGCCGAGGCGCTGCGCAATCGGCGGCCGTTCCCCTCGCTGCTCGAGCATATACCGACGGGCTTGTTCGACAACCGCAGCATTGAACGGTACGTGCGACGGAACTTGCAACGCTTGGGAATCAGCAATGATTTCCGCACCCTCTATCGTCAGACCAAGCGCGAGCTGTACATCAGCGCTATGAACCTCGACACGGCGGAGCGGGTCATCTTCGGCCACGACGAGGATGCGTCAGTGACGATCTCCGAGGCTGTCCAGGCATCGAGCGCGTTGCCGGGATTCTACCGACCGGCCCGCATCCGGGGCGTGGATTACGTCGATGGGGGGGTCCGGCGCACGGCCAACATCGACGTCGCGATCGAGCACGGCGCCGATCTGGTCATCTGCTATAATCCGTTCCGTCCGTTTTCGAATCGGGTGCGCCGGCGCTTCGACCGGGAACGCGGCGTGTACGCTTACGACGGCGCGCTCATGTCGGATGGGGGCATGCTCAACATCCTCAACCAGGTGTTCCGCACGCTGCTCCATTCGCGTCTCCAGTATGGCCTCCGCGAGTACCAGGACGACCCGAACTTCAAAGGTGACATCATTGTCATCGAACCAAAGGAAACGGACGTCCACTTCTTCCAGATGAACGCCCTCGCCTACTGGCAACGGCTACGCGCCGCACAGCTCGGGTACGCCTCGGTCACTGAATCGATCGGGCGGAACTACGAACTGATCAAAACGATTCTCGAGCGCTATGGGGTCACGATGACCCGCCGGGAAGTGCGCCAGGGGATGGACAAGATTCGCGAGCGCGACGTCGCGGAAGCCACCGAGGTGCTGACCCGGGAGGTCCCGCGCCGCCGGCTGAGCGTGGCGTAGCGGCCTCAGAGCTCGTGAGAAAATCCTCCGGGGTGGGAGCAATGCTCCACCTCTCCAGAACGGGGCCGGCGCAACGGGGCCCCCGTCTTGACGGCGGGACCGCTGTTCCCGCCCTTCTCCCGGTGTTACGGCCGGTCCCCGCCTGGATTTCTTCACAAGCTTTTTCGCGAGTGCACAACGGCACCGCACCCAGCAAGCCGTTCCCGGCTGCCGGCGCCTTCCCCACCCCGGCCCGGTGCGCGGGAGCCGATTGATTGTCGTCGGCCTCTGGCAGTCGAACCACGGCAGGGCGAATCGCCGGTTCATTCTTCGTCAGCGGCCTCTTCGTACCACGCGAGCAACGGCGCCCCGAGCCGCTGTACGAGCCATCGGTGAACCATCGCCACGTGCTCCTCCCAGCCGCGCTCGCGGAGGAGCGCGTGACCGCCGCCCGCGCAGAGTCGGAATTCAGCGCCCGCCGTCTGAGCAAGCGCGCGCGCGGCTTCAACCGGCGTGACCGAATCGTCTTCGCTGGCCAGCACGAGCGCGGGGATCTCACGAGGCACCGCGGAGACTGGCCACGGGCGCTCGATCAGATCGCGCACGACCGCTGCCGGCTCACGGATCGCGCCCGCGGGCGCCGGGTAGGCGCCGCGCCAGCGTCCGCCCGGCGGCGCCAACGGCTTGCCGCGCCAGCGCGCAAAGGCGCTTCCGGCTCCCCGCAGCGCGCTCGGCGCTCGGGCCCAAATCGGCAACGGCACGATCGGCGCCAACACTACGACCGCCCGCGCTGCGACGGCGGCATTGAGGACGAGTAGCGCTCCGAGATCGTGTCCGACCAGAACCGGCGGTGTCTCCAAGGCGGTGGTTGCCGCGCGAACATCGGCGAGATGGTCGGCGAGCGCGGCCACAGGCTCGCTGCCCGCCCGGCCGCGCAGGTGCACCGCGATGCACTCCCACCCGCGGTGGGACAAGTAACCGGCGAACGGGCGCCAGGTGTGCGCCGTGTCCCAGAGCCCGTGCACAAGCAAAAGGGGGGCGGTGAACTTCTCGTGCTCGGCGGGGATCGCTTCCCCCAGCAGCGGCCCGACGCGGCGTTGCATGCCGCTAGCGTGCCGCGCTGGTCGACGTGGCGCAATCCGTGTCGGGACACCACCGTCGCATCCGGCAGGAACCGCGCGCCAGAAAGCGAAGAGGCCCTCTGTTTCCAGAGGGCCTCCTCGTTTTGAGCC
>JBBITY010000092.1:0-10110 GCA_037440565.1 Desulfurellales bacterium | reverse complement strand
CCAGCAAACTGAGGGTCAGACCGGAAGATGTCGGCCAGCGTCCCACCGTGTAGGCCGATGTACGGTACGGTCCGGCGTTGGGAGAACAGGTGGTAGTCAACTTGTGCCTGCACGATGCTGGAGGGCTGGCTTGCAAAATCACCCGTCAGGCCCAGCCCCACGCCCACTTCCCACACATCCGTGAAGAAGTAGCCGAGCGCCCTCAGCAGCAAATATCGATCTTGGATGTCCTCGCCCTCCACCGTCGCACCCGCTCCACCGATCAAGCTCGATTCCACGGTGCCCCGGTCCGTTTCAGCTCCAGCCGCCAGAGTGCATCCGAGAAAACCGGTCAGTAATGTGACCCAAAAAATTGATCGGAGAGGGACCGACCTGGGCCCCTGGGCGAATGCGCCTTCCGCAAACTGCTTCACCGTAAAAAAAGAGCCACCCCGTACACGGGGTGGCTCTCCCATTCACACCGTTGGCGCGAAGGTCTTTTATTTCCGGGATCGCGCGACCAACAACAGTCGACGCGAACACGGAATGTTCGGAAAGACCCTATTCGCCCGTCACCACCGTTGTCCAGGTTGCGTACAGGCCCAGGATGTTGGTCGCGTGGGTATCAATGGTGCTGATCTTCTTGATTCCCCCGTTACGACACGCTGCGGCCACGGATGCGTCGCCGGTTGCGACGATGCCTAGAATGCTCGCCGCCTGGGCCGTCCCCGTTTTCATCGCTGGCCCGCTGGCTTCAACCCCGTGGTAATAGGATGGGTACTTGACGTCGGTATAGATCGATCCAACGACCGGAGCACCCACAACAGCACACCCGGTCAAACCCAAGAGACCCGCCAGGCCTGCAGCCGACAAGAGGTTCTTCATTGCGCCCTCCTCCGTGAAGTTTGAGGCCGTTTACCAGGCTGGATTGCAGCTGTCAATGTTAAAACCACCTTAAAGAGCACTTACTCGGTGGAAGAATTCCGGGGTCGGCTCGTCGCGGGGTACCTGACAGTCAGCGTCGGCTGGGTGGCGGTGCCAACCACCGAGGTTGCCATCCGCGAACCCTTTTGCGCTCATCAGGCGTCCCCATCTTAGTACTCCATTTCGGAAATACGGTGACGTATCATATCAGACGAGGGTCCCTTCTCCCGGCTGGGAGAAGGGCAAGATGAGGGGGATGGAATTGATCGGCGAAGCCCACCTTTGGTTGTTTCGCCGATTCCATGGCGCGGAGAAACCTGGTGGCCTTCGGCATCATCGCATCCCCCTCACCTTGATCCATGACCGGGCGGGCGCCTTGGTCCAAAGGATTGGCCAAGTGGTCCCGCCAACATCCGACGATCACCGTCGACGATGCTCAGGTCGGTCCGCCACAGCCCAGTTGGTCCAACGGCGGAAGCGAGGTGGACGCGTCCCCAGGACTTCCTCTACAATGTGGGAGAAAGAGGGAAGCAGATGGGCATGGAACGCGTTCAAATTGAAATCGACGAGCAGACGCTAGCGCGCGCACGGCAACTTGCAGCCTCCCGCCGTTGCAGCGTGGAGGCATTGATTGCCGAGATGGTTGCGGAGCTGGCAGCGAGCAAGCCTGCTGATGACCGTCTCCTGGGCATGTTTGCAGATGAGCCCGAGCTGCTCGACCGCGCCGTCGAGTCGGCCATGCTGGCACGTGAACGGCACCCGCTGAGGCACGACGGTGGATAAGGCGCCGCTCGACACGGACATCTTCTCCGAGATTCTGAAGGGAGTTGACGCCGAAGTAGTTGCGCGAGCTTCCCGCTACCGCACCCAGTTTGGGCGCTACTCGATAACCACCATTACGGTAATCGAAATCGTGAAGGGGCTGCACAAGCTCCAGCGGGAAGACCGCGTGAAACAGTTCTTGGCTGGGCTGGCTGATATCGAGTTGTTCTCGCTCGATCTCGGCAGCTCGGAACTCGCCGGTCGGATTTACGCAGACCTGGAGCGCACCGGCCAGCCGATTGGCCCCGCAGATCCAATGATAGCCGGCATTGCGATGAAGAACGGCCTGGTTCTGGTGACCGGGAACCTTACTCACTACCAGCGCATCCAAACACTGGGCTACGAGCTGAAGCTGGAAAACTGGCGGATCGCGTGAGCCGCGGCGCGGCGTTCTTTCTGGGTGTCCGCTGCAAGAGCGCGCGAGTTTGCGATTCCACGTGGGCGCCGTTACCACCTACACCCTGATCTTTCTCGGCGGGCTGGCCGGGTCGCTGCACTGCGTCGGGATGTGCGGCGGCTTTCCGCTGGCGCTGGCGGGGATGGGAGCACGCCGCAACCTCGTGCGCCAGGTGCTCTACAACGCGGGGCGGCTGAACACACTGGTGTTCATCGGCGCGCTCTCCGGCGCGGCGGGCGCGGCGCTGGTTGCGATCGGGCCGGTGCGGGCATTCGAGCGCATCCTCGCCGTGGTCGCCGGCCTCTTCATGATCGCGGTCGGCCTCGAAGTGCTCGGCGCCCTGGCGCAGTTCACCGGCCGCATGGCGGTGTTTGCGCAAGCGACGGTGGGCCGGCTGCTCGGCGGCGTCATGCGCTCGCAGTCGCTGGCGGCGCCGCTGGTGCTTGGCGTCTTCAACGCCTTTCTGCCGTGTCAACTGATTTACGCGTTCGCAGCGCGCGCGGCCAGCACGGCGTCGGTCGCCGAAGGGGCGCTCACCATGCTGTGCTTCGGACTCGGGACGGTCCCGGCAATGCTGCTCCTGGGCGTTGCGCGCGTGCTGGCCCGGCCGTCGGTGCGCGCGCGCCTCTCACTGGCCTCAGGTGTGCTCATCGTTGCCTTCGGCGTCGTCACGCTGCTGCGCGGACTCGACCTGTTCGCGCACGCCGGCCACGTGCATGTGCACTGAGAGCGTGTGAAAGCCCCGCGGGAGCAGGCCAGAATACCGGCGGCAGGGCGGGAGCAATGCTCCCGCCCTCGACGCTGGAGCTGCGGCGCGCCGGCACCGTTCTTGAGGGGTGGAGCATTGCTCCACCCCGAGGGATTCGTTCACGAGCGCCGAGCAGCGGCCCGTGAGCCAGCACGCCCGTGTGCCGGTTAGCCTGTGGGCACGCGGGGCGTGAGGGGGTGGACGGTCACGCCTGCGCGAGGCCGATGATCACCAACAACAGCGCGGTGAGGACGAGCTTGGCCAGGGCGATGACAGTGCTGGCCGCTACGATGGTGACGAGTCGGAGCCTGCGGTTGAAGGAGAGCGCTGCAGTCACGGCGACCGGGATGACGGCATAGCTGAGGCCGATGCGCACGAGGTGGCCTTCGTGGGCATGCCTCCAGAGCGGGCCTTCCAGAAAAACAAACAGGGCCACTGACAGCGCCAGAATAAAGAGGAACTGGGCGCGCGTCAGATCGACTGCGTTCCAGATGCCGCGGGTGGGGAGCGGACCAATCAGGCGAGAGCGCGCGGCCGTCTTGTGCACATGGTTTCATTAGCCGCACTCGCGGCGCTTCGCCAGCGCGCGCACCGCACCCCAATCCGAAGAAGACTTTCACTACAGGGGCGCCGAGAACACAGAGGAAGCCGCTCCGGCCAGGAGATGGGTTACAACGGACCTAACGGACTGCACGGATTTTCCGAGAGCCCGTGAGGAAATCGACGGCGAGGTCTGCGGTGGGGCGAAGCCGGGGCGGCAGCACTGCTCTTGCCCTCGAAATTACAGGACCCAATGCATGACGTCATTCTTGGGGGGTGGAGCGTTGCTCCACCCCGGGGGATTTTTTCACAAGCTCCGAGACCAAGAGTCGGACTGCCACCCGTTCGATCCGTGTAATCCCTTGAGTCCGTCGTAAGCACTCCTCAAGGGAGGGGCACGAGCCGCCGCTCGCGCGTCAGGCGTTCCGAGGTTTCGGAGAGTGCCAGATACTCGATCCGGAGCTGCTCGAGGACGTCGGGATGTTCCGCCGACACGTCGCGGGTGATGATGTCCCCGTTCTCGATCGGGAGCAGCTTGGCGATGCCAGCGGAGGGGACGTACTCGAGTGCAAACCCGCCCTTGAGGTAGAGACTGCTCGCGTGGGTGCTGCTGATCACACCGCTCGCGGTAGAGTCGGCACCGAGGAGGTTCCTCCCCATACCGCTGTACGCGTGCTCCCCGTCGACCAGAGCGAGGATGGTCGCAAGGAGATCGATGTGACTGCCATGGACTCCGACCCGGTCAGCCCAGCGCTCCCGCTCCTTTGCGAGCTTCGTGTTGAAGAGCACCAGTGGGACACCGATGCGCTCGGAATAGCTGCCGCCGAAGGTCACGCTCGTGTGATCGCCGATGATGGCGAACAGCGTGCGGTCGAAGTCGGGGAGTTGGGCGCGCAGCATCTCGACGAAGTCGTGGATCGACCGATCGACGTACTGAAAGGTCGCGAGCCGATCGTCCGAGTGCCGCTCGGCCATCCCAGGCGGCACCGTCCAGGGGGAGTGGCTGGTCGCAGTGATGATGTGCGCGGTGAACGGGCTCGCCCCCCCGAGGATGACCGCGGCCGCCTCGCGCAGCATCGGCCCGTCGAAGATGCCGAGCGCGTCGGATTTCTCCTCGGCGCGCTCGCCGAGCCGTGCGCGGAGCTCGGCGTAGCCGAACGCCTCATAACCCAGATTGCGCATGAAGCCGACGTAGTCCGCGATGCGCTCCCGGAATGCCGCGAAGAAGTAGTGGCGGTACTGCCGCGTCCCGAGGCTGTGCGGCAGCGAGCTGTAGAGGCCGTTGAGCTCGTACGGAAAGAAGAACCCGTCGCCCAGGCGGAACGGGCGCGGCAAGCCCGTGGCGGTTGCGAACACGGCGCCATCGGTCGCGCAGAAGCTCTGGACAATGTTCGGGAAGTACAGACCCCGCTCGCCCAGCTCGCGCACGGTGGCCATGATATACCCGCCGTCGGCGCGGTGGTCGAGAATGGAGCGCCCGAGCCCCTCGACCTGGATGAGGATCACGTTGCGAATCCCGAGCGGCGCCTCGTTCCGAATCGTCCGCAACAGCGGGTAGCGCGCGTCGCCCGGTGGCAGATCGAGCAGCCTGCGGCTCACCTCGAGCGCTTGCTGCGGATCGAGCTCATAGCGGGGCACCGCCATCCGCGACGGCACGTAGTACCGCACCAGATCGTACAGCGGGTTGATGACGGCCTGATTGAGCACGTAGTCGCCAAACGGCATGTGGTGCACGCTGGCCAGCACGCCCGGCTCCCACCCGCCGGTTCTCCGCCGCGTCGAAACGGTTTCGAGGCCCATCAGCGAAAGGATCGCCATGCTCGCCAGCAGCGGGCCGAGCACGCGCGGCGTGCGCCAGAGATCCACGGGCTCGCCCGCCACGGCGCGGCCGTGACGGGAGGCGGCGCCGATTGTCGCTGCGGTAAACACAAGCAGTGCGGCGACCACGAGCGGATGCGCGTACACAAACGGCTCCATCGCCACCAGAATTTCCGCCGGGCGTCCGAGGTTCGCCAAGAGCATTTCCCACACGTGCTGGTTCCGCTCGCGGAAGAAGAGCAGGTTCGCCACCGCGCTGAGGACGTTCAGATATGTAACCCCCCACAGCGCCGCGAGCACGGCGCGGTACCGCACGCGCCGGCAGGCAAGGGCGAGCCCGCCCAAGCAGGCCAGTTCCCCGGAGAGCAGTGCGACGTCGAGACGCAGCCCGTGCAAGAGCACGGTGGGGGCTGCCGGCAGAGCCGCGCGCCCCGCGAAGAAGGCGAGAAAGAGCAGTCGATACGCGAGGAAGACCGAGAGGTTCAGGATGACGAGCTGCAGCGTCTTGACCAGGAACGGGGCAGGCATCGGCAGAGCACGTCTCCCGACCGTCACCCGAAGCGCGCCGGCGACAATGCCGACACGTCAAAGCGATCCGTTTTGCCGAATGCGATCAGGTCGGCGGCGATCTGGCCCATGGCGGGGCTGGTTTCGATGCCGCACCCGCCCTGTCCGGCCAGCCAGAAGAAACCGCGCCGCAGGGGATCCTCGCCCACGACCGGCACGCGGTCCGGGCTGAACGTGCGCAACCCGGCCCATTTGCGGCGCAGCGCACGGGGCACGAGGCGCGGGGCGAGCCCGGCAAGCCGTTCGAGGGCCTCGGCGATGATCAGCTCGTCCACCGGCGGATCGCAGGGCGCCATGGCTGTCTCGTCCATCGGACTGAGCAGGAAGCCGTCCGCTTCCGGCCTGAAGTAGAGCTGGTGCACCTCGCTCTGGACGAGCGGCCACCGGGCGACGTCGAGATCTTCGGGCGCCGCGAACGTGATGATCGTGCGCCGATACGGCGTGAAGGTGATCGGCGCCGCGGCGGCCAGTTGGCCGAGGGCGCCAGCCCAGGCCCCCGCCGCATTGACCACCCACTGCGCGCGAATCTCGCCCGCACCGGTCACGACGCCGGTACAGCGGCCACCCTCGACGCGGATCCCGCGCACCTCCGTGTCGCAGTGCTGCTCGACGCCACGCCGCTTTGCGTGATGGAGATAACTCGAGAGGAGCTGATGCACGTCGATCTGGCCGTTGTCGGGCAAGAACGCAGCGCCATCGAAGGCCGCGGGCGACAAGACCGGCGTGCGAACGATGGCTTCCTGCACCGACAGCAGCTCGATCCGGATGCCGGCCTGCTCGATCGCAGGCGCCACCTGTCGAATGGCGCTCCAGGCGGGCTCGCGGAAGAGGAGCAGCACCCCGCGCCGGTCGACCAGGGGATGTTCGGCGAATCCCGGGGGCGGCTCGCGCAGAAACCGGCCGCCGAGCATTTTCAGCCCCTGTAGTGTCGCGTCGGGATCGAGCTCGACGAGCACCGACGCACTGCGCCCCGTCGCGTGGCGCGCCGGCTGATCCTCGCGCTCGAGCAGCAAGACGTCCGTAACCCCGCGTTCGGCCAGAAAATGCGCCAGCGAGGCCCCGGCGATGCCGGTGCCGATGATGATCACGTCATAGCGACTGCGCGCGTCCACCAACCTCGCCCCTCGGAATCTTAGCCCCGTTCCAAGGAAAACCAATTGCCACAGGATTGCAATTCTGGCGGGCTCCAGGGTAGCAGTAGAAGCTCCAGTGAAATCGGAAGAGCAGAGCCGTACGCCTGGCGCCCCGCTGTTCGTCATCACGCTGGACACCGAGCCGGACAACGAGTGGGGGCGCCCGCGTGTGCCGACGACGCAGAACGCGCGCTACATTCCGCGCTTTCACGAGATGTGCGTGCGCCACGGCTTCAAGGTCACGTACCTGATGACCCTGGAGATGGCGCAGGACGTGCCCCTGCGCGACTACCTCGTGGCGCGCCTGCGCGCCGGCGAGTGCGAGATCGGCGCGCATCTGCATCCGTGGAACACGCCGCCACTAGTTCAGGTCACCGACGACGACTTGCAGCACCATCCGTATCCGTACGAGTACCCGCCCGAGGTCCAGCGCGAGAAGCTCCAGACGCTGGTCACTGCCATCGAGCGCCGGTACGGCGTCCGGCCCGTTTCGTACAAGGCCGGCCGCTGGGGTCTCGACGGGTTTCATGCGCAGCTCCTCGACGAGATGGGATTCCAAGTCGACACCTCGGTCTGCCCCGGTATCGACTGGGGACCGAGCAAGGGCGATCCGCGCGGCAGCGGTGGGCCCAACTATAACCGCGCGCCCATCGTTCCGTACCGGCTGTCGCGCGAAGACGTGTGCCGCCCCGGCTCGCTGCAGCTCCTGGAAGTGTCGCCCACCATCGTCTTTTACAGCGCGCTCGGCCGCTACGTACCGGCAATCCGCGCGCTCTACTGGCGCTACCGCCGCGTGCGGCGCCTTTTCGACCGACAGCATCTCGGCTCGCAGTGGTTGCGGCCGTATCCGCACATGACCCTCGAGCGGTTGAAACGCGTGGCCGCCCTGGCGCGCCGCGCCGGGGCGCCGGTGCTGAACCTCACGCTCCACTCGAGCGAGCTGATGCCCGGCGGCAGCCCGTACAACCGGACCGAAGCATCGATCGAGAATCTCTTCGCCCGCATGGAGGGCTTCTTGTCCTTCTTGCGCGCCCAGCGCGTCGAGGGCGTTTCGCTGAGCGAGGCCGGAAGTCGCTTCAATGGGCGGGAGGCGAACGGGGGCGGAATCGCCCGAGCGGTGTAGGCGGTGGCGATCCAGGTCTTTGGTCCTGATGCGCCCGATGCGGTGTTCGCCTTTCTCGATGAGACGGTCTCGATGCGGGGCCGCGACCACTGGCGTTGGAAGTATCGCCTCGGCTCGGCGGACGCTGGGCACGCCTTCTATTGGCAAGAACCCGACGGACGCATCATGGGATTCATCGGGATGATGCGCACGGCCCTTTGTGCCGGACCGCAGTGCCACCCGGCGGCGTGGTTCGTCGACTGGCACGTCGTGCCCGGCGAGCGCGGCGTCGGCGTCGGCCTGGGCTTGCTGCGCAAGGCGGAAGCCGCCGTTGGGACACTGCTGACCTTGCAGGGCTCGGCGGATACGCGAAAGATTCTCCCGCGACTGGGCTGGAAGCAGTCGCTCTCCCCGCATACCTGGGTGCGGCCGTTGAGCGCGCGCTTTCTCGGCGACTGGGCGGCGCGGCGGGCGCCGTCCTGGCTGCGCGGCCCGGTCCGTGCCGCAGCCGCACTGGCGGGCGGGTACCTCGAGTGCCGCCGGCCGGCCTTGCCGGCGGATGTCGCGCTGGTCGAGGTGGACCGCTTCGGGGCCGACTACGACGACGTATGGCGCGCCCGGGCGGCGGAGTTCGCCCCGGCGATGGCGCGCGACCGCACGTACCTCAATTACCTGTGCGCCGATTATCCGGGCGGCGGTTACCGGCTGCGGCTGGTGCGCTGCGGTCGGGAGGCCGCCGGCCACTTGATCTGGCGTCTTGACACGGACCGCCGCGGGTTTGCGCGCGGCCGGATCGTCGATCTGCTGTGGCCGCGGTCGCGGCCGGAGCTGGCGGCGCAGCTCGTCCAGTCGGCCTGCTGGCAATTGCAGGAGGCGGGAGCCGACTACGTGGAGTGCGTCCTGTCCGTGCCGGACCTCGCGGCGGCCGTTCGCGCCGGCCGTTTTCGCTGTCGCGGCCCGGTGCCGCTCTGGTATCATCGCCTGCCGCAGGATGTCGACAAACCGGACCGCTGGTACATCACCTTTCTGGACTGCGATCGAGCGTACCGATGAACGCGAATAGCTATCCGCTCAGGCGCGGCATCGTCGAGGTCGTCAGCGGGGTCTTCGGCCTCGCACCGGACGTCGTGGAGCAGGGCGTGAGTCCCGATCGCGTCGAGAATTGGGACTCCGAGAAGCACGTCGAGCTGGTGGTCGCGCTGGAGGAACGGTTCGGGGTGATGTTCGAGGCCGATGAGGTCCCGGAGCTCACCTCCCTCGAGCAAATGGAGGCCATCATCGCGCGTCATGGTTAGTCCGGCCGCCATGACCCTCCCGGGAACCGATCCGCAGCAGCAGGCGCTGGCCCGCATGCTGTTGATCCGCGCGGTCGAAGAGCGCCTGCTCGGCCTGTTTGCGGAAGGGAAGCTGTTCGGCACGACGCATACGTGCATCGGCCAGGAGACCTGCGCGGTGGCGGTGGTCGGCGCTTTGGACCTGGACAAGGACATCATCTTCTCCAGCCACCGCTGTCACGGGCACTTCCTCATGTACACCGACGATCCGGATGCGCTGCTGGCGGAGATCATGGGCCGGCAAACCGGCGTCTGTGGCGGTCGCGGCGGCAGCCAGCATCTGTGTGTGCGCAACTTTCATTCGAACGGCGTGCAGGGGGGCATCGTTCCGGTCGCGACCGGTGTGGCGCTGGCGGAGAAGCTCACGCACAGCGGCGCGATCACGGTGTGCTTCCTCGGCGACGGCACGCTGGGCGAAGGGGTCATCTACGAGGCGTTCAACATCGCCTCGCTGTGGCGGCTGCCGATCCTCTACGTGCTGGAGCACAACCGCTACGCGCAGTCGACGCCGACGGCGACGACCACGGCGGGCGATGTGGCCGCGCGCGCCGCCGCCTTCGGCATGGCGACGGACCGCCGAGCGGCCGACGATCCGGTGGCGCTGACGGCACACATGAACGCAGTCGTCGAGCGCGTGCGGCGCGAGGGCGCGCCGTTCTTCCAGATCCTCGACACCTACCGGCTCGCCGCACACAGCAAGGGCGACGACACCCGCGATCGCGAGGAGCTCGAACAGTACTGGCGCG
>JBBITY010000091.1:0-10124 GCA_037440565.1 Desulfurellales bacterium | reverse complement strand
GCGGGTTGAGCAGTGCCCACAGGCTGCCCAGCAGCGAGTGGAGGTAGCGGGCGCGGAATTCGCGCGCCACCATCCCGACGATGAACCCCCGGTATTGCCAGACAGCACGCGGCATCGGGGCTCTGAGCCGCTCAACCCACACCGCACGCCGCGAATTTCATCGAATTTTTGTGCTCGCCCCGAGTTGGTCGGCGTCGGTCGCAGCCTGCAGGGCCGCGAGGTCCGCGTCGACCATCATCTCCACCAGACTCGAAAACGACACCTCGGGCTGCCAGCCGAGCACGCTCCGCGCCTTGCTCGCGTCGCCGATGAGGTGCTCCACTTCCGCCGGGCGCCGCAGGGCGGGATCTTCACGCACGTACTCCCGCCAATCGAGACCGGCGTGGCGAAACGCCAACTCAGCGAACTCCCCCACGCTGTGTGCCTGGCCCGTGGCGACGACGTAATCGCCCGGCTCGTGGTGCTGCAACATGAGCCACATGGCGCGGACGTAATCGCCTGCGAACCCCCAGTCGCGATGCGCCTCGAGGTTACCCAGCCGCAGCTCGGCCGCCAGGCCCAGCTTGATGCGCGCGACGCCGTCGCTGATCTTGCGGGTCACGAACTCCTTTCCGCGGCGCGGCGACTCGTGGTTGAACAGGATGCCAGAACACGCGAACAGGCCGTAGCTCTCGCGGTAGTTGACCGTGATGTAGTGTCCGTACACCTTCGCGACGCCGTACGGGCTGCGCGGGTGAAATGGGGTGGTCTCCCGCTGCGGCACCTCGCGCACCTTGCCGAACATCTCGCTCGACGAGGCCTGATAGTAACGAATGCCGCGGTTGACCAAGCGAATGGCCTCCAGCATACGGGTCACGCCCACCGCGTCGAACTCTGCGGTCAGTACCGGCTGCTGCCACGAGGTCGGGACGAAGGACTGCGCCGCCAGATTGTACACCTCGTCCGGGCGAGACTGCTCCAGCGCGTCGATGAGCGACAACTGGTCGAGCAAGTCGGCCTGGATCAACCGCACGCGGTCGCGCAGATGCTCAATCCGGGTGAAGTTCTCCGTGCTCGCACGGCGGACGACCCCGTCCACCTCGTAGCCCTTGGCGAGCAGAAACTCGGCCAGGTACGAGCCGTCTTGTCCGGTGATTCCGGTAATGAGCGCACGTGGCACGCGGTGACTCTCTCCCTCGCCGCCGATCGCCTGGTGGATGATGGCGTCAATCCCTTCCTTTCGTGAGCGCTGGGCTGTTTGTCAAGCGACCGGTCGCAGTCGGCCCCCGTCCTGGGGTCGTGAGTGGGCGGGCCGGGCGCCGCGGCTGCTCATCACCAGAAGAAGGCTGCAACACTGCGGTGGCGCGGCTCCCGTGGCCGCACGGCCGGAGGTGCCGAGGCCGGGGCCAGCGTCTCGTACAGATCGAGCAACTGCTGCGCGACCACCGTGGCGCTGAATCGCGCGGCTACGAACGCGTGCGCGTTCGCACCTAGCGTCGGCGCGTCGCGCAGGCAGCATTCGATCTTTTGAGCGAGATCGGCCGCGTTGCCCGGTTCGACCAGATAGCCGTTGTAGCCGTCCTGCACGAGGGTGCGCACGCCGGGAAGCCGCGAAGCGACGACGGCAGTCCCGCACGCCATGGCTTCGAGGAGGACGAGGCCGAAGGCTTCGGTGCGGTCCACCGAGGGCAGTGCCACCACGTCGGCCGCACGGTAATACGCCGGCAGGAGGTCGTCGGGAATCTCACTGGTGAAGCGCACCCGCGTGCTGACGCCGAGGCGTGCCGCCTGCGCTTCGTACTGTGCCCGCAAGTTGCCATCGCCACCGACGACAAGGCGAACTTCCGGCAGCCGCTGCACGGCCTCCAATAAGACGTGCAGGCCCTTGAAGTAATGCGTGCGGTCCAGCCGGGCCAGGAAGAAGACCACGGGTCCGGACGCGCCGCCGAAGTGGCGGCGCGCGGCGTCGCGGTCACCGCTGGGCGAAAACAGCCGAAGGTCAACGCCGGGCGGAATCACCCGCAATCGCTTTTCCAACTCGGGCAGGCGCGCCGCCAGGAAGGACGAGGCGACGTAGTCGCGCGAGGTCACGATGAGGGCGTCTGCTGCCCGCAGCACGACGGGCAGCACCAGGTGCCGGTGCCAGCGAAAGGCCCGCGCACGCCAACCGCGGCCGATCACGTCCATCTGGTACTGGAGGATCAGCGGCGGCCCGCCGGCGAATCGCCGCGCCGCGAGCAATTCGGCAGTGCCAAAAAACGGGTAGTGGAGGTGGATGAGGTCGTACTCGGCGGCCCGCCGCAGCACCTGGGGCAAACAAGCCGCGTTGCCCTTGCTCAACAGCGCCGGCAACTCGACGACCGCGACACCGGGAGGTCGGCGCCGGGGCGACGCCTTTTGCGGCGTGAAGACGGTGACCTCCACCCCCACCTCCGCGAGCGCTTCCGCCTGCTGATAGGCGACGGTGCCCATGCCGCCGCGATAGGGCGGAAAAACCGGAGCGATGTGCGCAACTCGCACGATTTCCTCTGTCTCAGTTCCTTTGCCGCACCGCCCGCTCCCGAGACACTCCGTCCGGCGAGCGCTTCTGTGGCCTCACGCCGGGTCCACGCGAGGCTGGGGCGGCAATAGCCGTTGCCGAGCGGCCGTCATCCCCTCACCTGTTGCACCACACTCACGCCTCCGCTACGTCCTCCCAGTGCGCGCGACGCTATCAACTCCGAGCCCAATGGGCAATCGAACTCCGGCGCAGGCTTGGACCGTGTTTCAGGCCTGCCCGGACGAGAGGAATGCCATGCGACGTGACATCGTGCGACGATTCGCAACGGGAGTGATGTGCGCGCTACTCGGCGGCGCTTTGGTTGCGTGCGAGAGAAAGGAGTCTGCAGCACCGCCCCCCGGGGCCTCTGGAGGTGCGCCCACGGCCGCCGCGCCGGCGGTTGCAGCGCCATTTGCCCACCCGACCGCCGGCGGTGCCGGTGCGGACAGAGGAGAGTTCGAAGACGAACTCGTCTTGATGGCCGAGGGGGAGCCCGATTCGGGCCCCGCGCCGCTCACGGTACGGTTCACGGTCGAGTCGTTGGTCGCGGAGCGGCTCGAGAACGTGAGATACACATGGGACTTCGGCGACGGGAGTGCAACGTCGAACGAGGCGAGCCCCACGCACACCTACGAGCGGCCGGGTGAGTACACGGTCACTGCCCGCGTCGTCGACAGCGCCGGCCTGCGCGGCTGGGACGAAGTCTACATCGAGGTCACGGCGCCCGGGGTCCGATAGGTGGAGAGCGGGTCGGGCCTGACAACGCGACGCCGAGTCGATAAGATGCGACCCATGTCGGCGAAGCGAGCAGCAGCGCTGACGATCGCCCTCGCCCTGGCGGGGGCGGCGGTCAGCGCGGTGATCGCGTCCATTCACGCGAAGCTCGCGTCGTCCGCGGGATACGCGAGCTTCTGCAACGTCAGCGAAAGTGTCAATTGCGACGTCGTGCTGACCAGCGATTACGCGCACCTGGCTGGCGTGCCGGTCGCTTGGTGGGCGCTGTTGACCTACGTAGTCTTTGTCATTGGCGCCGTGGCGGTCGTCCGGGCCGAACGTGCGTCGCGCCGCCGCCAGGCGGCCACGGCGCTTTTCGGCATGGCACTGTGGAGCTTTGCGTATTCGGTGTTCTTGGGTTGGGTGTCGCTGGCGGTCTTGCGTGCCGTGTGCCTGCTCTGCTCGGGTCTCTACGTGCTCAACGCGGCCCTCGTCGTCGCGACGTGGCTGCTCTTTGCAGCCGTTCGGGCGCAGGGACGTGGGGCGGGAATCGCGGCCGAAGCTTGGCGGATGCGCACGCGATGGATCTTCGCGGCGGCGGCCATGGCGGTGCTGGTCTTCCTCAGCCTCGCGGCTTGGGAGGGAAGCGGCCGCGGGGGGGCGCTGAGCGCGGAGGAGGTCGCCCAGCAGTACCCGGAATTCTATCGCTGGTACATGGGGTTGCCCGTGATTCCGGTAAGCGTGGCTGGCGGCCATGCCAGGGGCCGACCGGCGAGCGTCGTGATCGTCGAGTTCTCGGATTTCGAATGCGGCCATTGCGCGAAGGCATATCGCAATTTGAAGCGCGTCCTGCCCCGCTTCGGCAGCGACGTGCAACTGATCTTTCGCCACTTCCCGCTGGACGCGTCGTGTAATCCCGCGGTGGCGAGTTCCTTCCACCGGTACGCGTGTTTGGCGGCGATGGCGTCCGAATGCGCAGCCGCCCAGGGGCGCTTCTGGGAGTACCACGATTTGCTCTTTGAAAACCAATCAGCGCTCGAGCGCGACAGTTTGATTCGCTACGCGGAGCGGCTCGGCCTCGATCGCGCGGCCTTTCTCGCGTGTTTGGACAGCGACGCGCCGCGCCGCCGCATCGCCGACGACACGAGCACCGGCCAGCGGCTGGGCGTCGCCTCGACTCCGACGCTGTTCATGAACGGCCGCATCGTGACGGGCGCACTCGAGGCGGACAAGCTCGAGCATGCCATCCGCATCGAGCGCGCCGCGCGCAGCGCGGCGAGCTGAAGACGCCGCGCGCGGCGACTTCAGAACCCGTGCCAATGGCGGTGACTCCGTCGTCGCAGGCGCGCGGTTATTGACGGAGCGGCAAGTTGATCTAAGAGCGCTCGTTGCCCGAGAATTTTCTTGACAAGGATGCGAAGTCGGCATATGAGGAGCGCCTCTCCGTTCATGATTTCGTAGCTGATTCACGCTCAATGACTCTTGTCGGGTGCACGCGCCGCCTTCCTATCGGGGAAGGGAGGGCGGAGAAGTGCGTGGGGGCTGTGCACGAGGTTGTGGATGGGTGGAGGAAGTGGTGCGGCGGCGGTAACTTACCGCGTTGTCCCCAAGTGTGGATAACCGGCGTGTGCCCCGACAAGTTTGCTTGGCGAACGATTTGTAGGGGGGCGCGCACGGATGGAGGCATTGTGGTCGGCAGCGTTGCCGCTGTTGCGGCAGCAAGTGGGGGAGCGGAACTTCAGCGCGTGGATCGAGCCGATCCGTTGCGTGAGCGGCAACGGCGAAGTCTGCCTCGAGGTACCGAGTCGCTTCTTCCAGGAGTGGGTCGGGCGGCACTTCCTGCCTGCGATTCGCGAAACGCTGACGCAGCTTGGCGGCAAGCCGTGCGCGGTGCGCACGGTGGTGGCTGCGGCCGACGATCCCCACGCACGTAGTGCGCCGAGCGCGCCGGCGAGTGCGGTCAATCGAGAACCGGCTCGCCGACCGCGGGCGCCGAAGATCGGCCGTCTCGTCCCCCATTACACCTTTGAGACGTTCGTCGTCGGCGATGCGAACGAAGTCGCGTTTCAAGCCGCGCGGGCGGTCAGTGCCGATCCCGGGCGGCGCTTTAATCCGGTCTTTCTGCACGGCGGCGTCGGGCTCGGCAAGACGCATCTGATCAACGCCCTCGCGCACGAGCTGCTGCGCCGGCGCGCGCGCCTGCGCGTCGTCTGCCTGGCGGCAGAGTCCTTCATAAACGCCCTGATCACCGCGCTTCGTCAGGACCAGATGAACGCCTTCCGCGATCGCTTCCGTCAGGTCGATGCGCTGATCCTCGATGACGTGCAGTTCCTGGCCGGCAAAGAGCGCACCCAGGAAGAATTTTTTCACACCTTCAACGCGCTGTATGGGGCGGAGAAACAGATCGTCTTGACCTCCGACAAACCGCCCGCGGCGATCAATGGGCTGGAGCAGCGGTTGCGCAGCCGCTTCGAAGGCGGCCTGATTGCGGATATTCATCCGCCGACGCGCGAGATGCGGCTGGCGATCCTGCATGCAAAAGCCGGCAGCCGCGGGGTGACGCTGGTTCCCGAGGTCGCTGAGTTGCTGGAGAAGTATGGCGGGCCGAGTGTGCGCGAGCTGGAAGGCGCGCTCAATCGGGTGATGGCGACGGCGGCCGTGCGCGGTGCGCCGATCTCTGCCGACCTCATTGAGACCGCGCTCAGGCCGTTCCGCCGCGCCCGACCGCCCGTGCCGGTGGAGGTGATCCAGGAAATGGTGGGTGCCCGGTTCGGGGTCAGCGTCGGCGACTTGGTCTCGCATTCCCGCGCCCGCCAACTGGCGCTGCCGCGACAAATCGCCATGTACCTCAGCCGCAGGGTGGCCGAGGCGTCGTTTCTTACCATTGGCGAGAAGTTTGGCGGCCGCGACCACTCCACCGTCATGTATGCCGTCCGCACGGTCGAGACCAAGCGCGTTGCCGACCAGGAGATCGACCAGATCATCGCCGCCATCGAATGCCAGTTGCGCGACTTGCCGCGCTGAGGCAGTAGTCCGCGGAATCTTTGCGCGCCGCGACGATCTTCCGCTCGCCCCGCGCGTCCTCTGGACGCGATTCGGGGGAACGGGGACGGGGTATCGAGGGGCGTCGGGTTGCGGGCGAAGCCCGCGCTGCGAGCTTGTGAAGAAATCCAGGCGGGGACCGGCTGTCACACCGGCCGAAGGCCGGAGCAGTCGCCCGCAAGACTGAAGCCGCGTCGCACCGGCACCGTTCTCGAGGGGTGGAGCCTTGCTCCACCCCGAGGGATTTTTTCACAAGCTCCGAGGCGGTCGTCTCGCTGCCCACTGCGACGACCTGGGACGAGGTTGTGCACCCTCGCGCGCAAACCGGCGCGCATTGACAAAGCCGAGCCGGGCGGGAAGAGTGTGGCACCCGCCACGGCAGGTGGCGCGGCAAGCGAGCGGAAGAAGAGTGCAAAGGCGATGGCGCGGGGCGCCTGATGCGGACGGCCGCAAGAATTCGGTAACCGACTTCGTCTGCGCAAGACCGAACCGGACTGATCGTCATGCGTAAGCGGATGACCCGGATGCGCCGATACCTCCCGTGGGCCGGTGCGCTGCTGCTGTGCGCGGCCGTGGTGGGCACGCTCGCCCGGGCGCAGTTTCAGTTCGACTTCCGCTTTCGGATGCTCGATGAGATCGATGTGACGGTCGGGGCCGACGCGGGGCTGCAGGCGTTTACCCTCGCCGACATCGACGACGATCAGGCGCTCGATCTCATTGCCATCAACCGGGAGGACGAGGTCGTCTCGGTGCTGCTCAACGAAGGCGACGGAACGTTCGGGATCGAGGATGAGTACGAGGTCGACGGCCGTCCGACGGCGGTCGCCGTCGGCGATGTCGGCTCGCTCGACGCTGACGGCAACCCCGCAGACGGCGACGGCAATCCCGACATCGTCGTGGCGGACGAGGACGGGCGCATCAGGTTCTTGATTCGCGACCCTGGCATCGAGGACTTTGAACTGAGTGAGCAGGTGTTGGGACCGCAAGTCCCGCTGGTCGGCGTCGCCCTCGGCGATTTCGACGACAACGGGGATGAGGACATCGCCGCCCTCACCGTGAACGGCGAGGTGTACCTGCTGTGCAACGAGAACGGGACGTTTTCGGAGTGTCGGACGCGGCTGGTCGAAACTGGCGGGCGGGATCCGGCGGACATCGTCGTCGGCAACTTCAACGGCGGCGGGCTGGACATCGCGGTATTGAGCCGCGAGTCGCGTGAGGTGGCGGTGTGGCTCGGCAACGGCGACGGGACCTTTCCCGCCGATCCCGTCGTGGTCAACGTATCTATCGGTGACGACCGCGGCTCCCGCGACTTTGCGCTCGCCGACTTCAACAATGATTCGTTGGACGACGTGGTCGTTGTGAATCTCGACAACTCCGGAAAAGATGCAGGCTTGGTGCTGTACGGCAGTAGCCGGCCAGGCCTTGTTTTCACCAGCAGGAACACGTTCGTCATCCCGTTTGGCGTGACCGCCGTCGCCGTCGGCGATTTCAATCGCGACACCGCCCTCGATCTGGTGATGACCACTCGTGCCGCCGATGGTGGGGACGGCTCTGCGGCCGTCCTCATCGGCAATGGCGCTGGGGGTTTTGACAGCGCTCCCGGCCCGGTGTCGGCGCCCGGTGCCGAGCGGCTCGGCGAGGCGATGGCCGTGGTGGCTGCCAACTTCGGCGGCGACGCCCTCGTCGATTTCATGGTGCTGCACACCGACGGCGATTCTCTGAGAGCAGCGATCAACATCTCGAATGAGCCGACGCCGACGCCCAGCCCGTCGACGCCGTCGCCGTCACCGACCGGCAGCCTGCCGCCCAGTCCGACGCGCACCCCCACAGTGCCGACGAACACGCCGACGCGGACCCACACCCCGACGCCCATTCCCACCGCGCCCTACGGCCGGTGTGACGTGCGGGTGAGGGGGACACTCGCCGGCGTGACCACGGGGCGGTTCGACGACGATGGGAGTCCCGACATCGCCGTCTCGGATCGCGGCAATAATCAGGTGCACGTGATCTTCAACACGGCTGCACTCCAGACGGCGCTTCGCGCCTGTGCCATGACCGCCGTGAACACGAACACCGAGCAGTCGATCGACGCGGACTTTGTTTCGGTGGCCACGGGGCCGGCGCCCGGAGCCCTGGCAGCCGTGGACATCGACCGCGACGGTGACCTCGACTTGGCGGTGACCGGCAGCTCCGGCGTCTCCATTCTGCGCGGGCAGGGGTCGCGCAACTTTGTCACCGAGAGTCCCGTGCCGGCCGGAGTCAATCCAGTTGCGATTGCCGCCGACTATCCAACCAACCCGCGCGACCCGCTGGTGCGTGCGCCACTCGACCTGAACAGCGATGGCCGGACGGACTTGGTCGTGGCGAATGCGGGGAGCCGTTTTCTCTCGATACTCTACGGCCTGCCGGAAAACCGTTTCGAGGTCGAGTCGCTTTCCATCGGGCGACTCGCGTCGAGCGTGGTAGCGGCGGACTTCAACGGCGATGGGCGCGTCGATCTCGCGGCGGGGAGCGGGGGTGAGTTTATCGTGCTTATACAGGACCGTCCGCCGGCCCCCCCGACGCCAGGCACGCCGGTGCCCACCGCGACGCCCGCAGAGAATGTGCGCTCGATGTTCCGGTCCGTCGGCGTCTTTGCGTCCGGTTCCTCGATCACGTCCCTGGCGGCAGGATTCTTCAATGCCGACCGGTTTCCGGACGTGCTGGTGACGCGCGCCAACGGGAGCGAGGTGTACCTGACCGGCTTCCTTCCCTCCGGCGATCCCTTCTTCGACCGCGCCGGATCGCTTCCGCTGCCGCCCGGTCCGGGAGCCGCTGCGGTCGGCCTGTTCAATGAGCGAGACGATGCCTTCGACGCGGTGGTTGCAAGCCTTGACAGCGATGTGCTGATGTTCGGCCTCGGCGACGGGGCCGGGGGCTTCTTGAGCCCGCTGCTGGATCCGTTCGACGTCGGTGATCGGCCTGTAGGGGTGGCCGTGGCCAACATCGATCTGGATCGTCTGCACGACGTCGTCACCGCGAACGAGGATGGCACAATTTCCGTAGCGCTGAGCAGTGTCCCTCCGCCGACGCCCACGCCGCGACCGACCGATACGCCGTCGATCACGCGGACACCGAGCCAAACCCCAACGGACACGGCGACGGCCACGGTCACCGATACCCCTACGCACACCGCGACGGCGACCTCGACCTTCGCGGCGACGCCGACGCGAACGGTTCGTCCCACCAACACTCCCTCGCCAACGCCGCTCAAGAAAGGGATCTTCGAGCTCTCTGGCGGCGGGTGCTCGATCGGCGGCGGGACCGGGGGCTCATCGCTTGCGTGGGCGGTGGGGCTGTGCGTCGTGGCGGGCCTGCGGTGGGTGTTCCCCTTTGGAAGAATGAGACGCATGGTCGTGGCCGAAGTCCCGCCCGACCCCTGTGGGCGAAAGGGGGAAAAGGCCGGGCTCGGTCATACCGTTCGCCTGCTGGCCATCCTCGTTGTTGCCGGTTCCGCGCCGGCCGCCAGTGCACGAAACCTCCCTGGCTACGTTCCCTGCGAAATCTCGGGTTTCACAGTCGGGACGCGAGCCGGTGGATTGTTGGGGGGCGCCACGGATCGTTTTGACGGCAACCTGAGCGATGATCTCGTCCTGGTCGATGGCCAGGGCGACCGCTTGATTGTGCTGCTCACCGATCCGGTGTTGTTTGCCGAGGGATCGTGTCCGGAGGCAGTGTCGCCGCACCCCATCGATGTCGCCGACCCCACTGCTGTCGCCGTCGGTTTGCTCAACGATGACCGCGCTGCCGATCTCGCGGTCGCCCGGCGCGAGCGCGCGACCGTGTTCATCGGGGATGGCACGGGCGAGTT
>JBBITY010000090.1:9049-10229 GCA_037440565.1 Desulfurellales bacterium | reverse complement strand
CCAGCTCGGCGACGAACGCGTCAAGGACATCCGGAACTACATCAAGAAGGAGTGCCCGCCGGAAAAGGAGCGGGAGCGGGAGGAGCGGGGTGAGTTCGCCGCCGACCTTTACCAGAAGATGGGGGAGCTGGGCTTTCTGGGTGTGCTGGTTCCCGAGGCGTTCGGCGGACAGGGAGGAAAGACCCTCGACGCCATCCTCCTGCTCGAGGAGCTCAGCTACGGGAGCCTCGCGTCAGCCGGGGCATTCGCCTTCTGCAATCTGTACGCGGTCACCAAGATTCTCCACAACGGAACCGAGGAGCAGCAGCGAGAATACCTTCCCAAGCTGGCCTCCGGCGCGCTCAAGATGTCCCTGGCCTGCACGGAGCCCGATGCCGGCACCGGTATCGGCGCCATCCGCACAAGCGCAGTCAGGGACGGTGACCGCTTCATCATCAACGGCACCAAAACGTTCATCAACAACGCCCACGTGGCGGATTACCTGATCGCCGCGTGCGTGACGGACAAGAAGGGGGAAGAGTTCAAGAACATGTCCCTCTTCATCGTCCCGACGGCCGACAAGGGCGTGCGAACCACGCCGATCCGCAAGATGGGCAACCGCGCCACGCCCTCCTGCGAGGTGGTGCTGGAGGATGTGGTGGTTCCCGAGTCGAGCTTGTTGGGCGGGATCACCCAGATCAACCTCGGCTGGCGTGCGATGCGCAAGACCTTGGACATGGAGCGGGCCATCTTTGCCGCCGGCTGCGTCGGCCTCGCCCAGGCGGCGTACGAAGAAGCCCTCAACTACGCGCGGACGCGCCGACAAGGCGGCGTGCCCATCGGGGATTATCAGGCCGTCATGCACAAGCTGACCGATATGGCCGTCAAGGTCCACACCGCCCGCTTGCTCGTGTACCACACCGGGTGGGTGATCGATAACGGCTGGCCCGCCACCGCGAATGCAGCCATGGCGAAGGTTTACGCTTCCGACATCTGCAAGGAAGTCTGCCTGCACGGCATGCAGATCATGGGCGGCGCGGGGTATGTCCACGAGGCCAACATGCAGCGGTACCTGAGAGAGGCCGTGCTCAACAGCATCATCGGGGGGACGAACGAGATTCAACGCAACACGATCGGCATGGCGTTGGAGCTCGGCCTGCCCCGGCAAACCCGCGAGCCGCGCGAGCGTTGAGACGAGGCG
>JBBITY010000090.1:0-9020 GCA_037440565.1 Desulfurellales bacterium | reverse complement strand
GAAGCGACGATGCGCGAAATCGACGACCTGATGAAAAAATTCCCCCGTTATCCGAAAAGCAAACTCATCCGCGCGGCCGTTCTGCGCGACGGCGTCAAGTTTACTCCCAACCTCGTCGACATCGCCTCGTGGGCGCTTCCACAGAGCAACTGGGTCCTGGAGTACACCCATTACAAACACGCTCAGGCGAAGGTGGAGAAGTACATCAAGGAACAGGCCCTCGACGAAGAAAGCGCCGATCTGGCCCGGCACGGGTGGGTCGAAACGCCGGCCGGCTTTCGCTTCCCCGATTACACGTACATTCAGATCGCCTTCAGTGACGACAGCCCCTGGGAGATCAGGAGTGAGTGGCTGGGCTCGACCCTTTCGGTCGCCGGCATGGGGGGAGAGCGGTACTTTCTCTGCAACGACGGCGAACGGGTGGAGGAGGTTGTTTTTGAGAAGCGGCCGAAATGGCTCACCGAGAAGACCTCCGATGGAAAGACCTTCTCCAGCGTGATGCAGCTCATCTCGGCGCAGGTCTTCAACGCCTGCGTCCTGCGCCATTGCGAATACTTCAACACCAGCGTCCATTGCCGGTTCTGCTCGATGACAGGAGGAAGCCAGGCCCTCCGTAAGGTCGGGGTCCAGCATCAGATGGCGCTCAAGCCGCAGCACGCGATCGAAGCGTTCGAGGCGGCCCACAAAGAAACTGGGGTGAACATCATCCTGCTGAGCGGCGGGAGCCTGTACGATCAGGACAAGGAGGCGGACATCTACGCCACGCTGATCGAGGCGCTGGCCGAAAAACGGGACGATCTCCGCGCCCAGACCTACATCCTGGCGGGAACCAGTGCGTTCGAGAAGGACAAGGTGCAACGGTTTGCCGACCTCGGTCTCGATCTACTGATGTACGATCTGGAGGTTTGGGATCCGGAAGTCTTCGCCCTCGTCTGCCCGGGCAAATCCAAACACATTGGCAGGGAGCGCTGGCTGAAGCGACTGCTGGATGCCAAGGACGTCTTTGGCAAGGGACGGGTGGGGACCAACTTGGTCCTGGGCGCCGAGCTGGCCCAGCCCGGCGGCTTCACCGACCTGGACAAGGCCCTGGCCTCATGGGAGGAGTGCTTCGAGTGGTGCCTGTCGAATGACATCGTGCCGATGCTGACGATCTGGCAGCCGTCCGCCGGTTCCCAGTTCGAGGGGGCCCGCAACACGGCGCCGATCGAGTATCTGCTGGAAGTGGGCGCCATGCGCCGGGCCGCCATGAAGAAGTACGACATGTTCACCCACTGCATCGACATGTGGAAATAACTTTCAACGGAAGGAGCAGGAGATGTTGGAGACCCCGGATGGTCTGACGCCCGACGAGATCGAATTCAGGGAAGAGGTGAAGGACTTCGCCAGAACGGAGATCATGCCTCTGGCCCGGCAGATCGATGCGGAGGATCACATTCCGATGTCCATCCGGAAGAAGATCGCGGAGAAGGGCTGGTACGGCATCCTCTGGCCGAAGGAGTACGGGGGATACGGCGGCAATATCATGAAGTTCTGCCTTGCCTCCGAACAAATCGCTTACGCCAGCGGCGGGGTCGGGGCGACGTTCAATGCCACCGTGCTGTGCGGCTTGCCCATCCTCTACTACGGCACGGAAGCGCAAAAGCGGAAGTTCGGCACCCGCCTCATCAACGGCGACTACGTGGCGGGGTCCATCGGCATCACCGAACCGGACGCCGGCTCGGATGTCGCCTCGCTGAAGACCTCGGCGGTTCGAGACGGCGACTTCTGGGTGGTGAACGGGAAAAAGCGCCACATCGACAACGTCGGCGTGGCGCAGCTCCTCACGTTCTGGGCCGTCACCAACCCGAAGGCCGAGCCCCGCCATCGCGGCTTCAGCACCTTCGTGGTGGAAAAGGGCACCCCTGGGTTCGACACGGTGGTCACCCGCTACATCGGCCTCAAAGGCCTGGAGTGTGGCGAGATGCACTTCGACAACGTCAGGCTGCCGGCGGAAAACCTGATCGGCGAGGAAGGGCGGGGCTTTTATCACATCATGCGCCTGTTCGAGGTGGCGCGGACCGGCGCCGGCGGATGGGGCGTCGGGGTCGCACAAGCCTGCCTGGACGAAGCCATCGAGTACGCCATGAACCGCGTCCAGTTCGGGAAACCGATCATCAGGATGCAGGCCATTCAGATGATGATCGCCGACATGGTGATGGACCTCGAGTTGATGCGGATGCTGTCCTATCGGGCCGCCCGGATCGGCGACGCCGGGCTGAAGGCGGAGCGCGCGGTGACTGCGACCAAGCTGTTCTGCAACGAAGCCCTCTTCCGCATCGCCAACACGGCGCTGCAGATTCACGGCGCCAACGGGTACAGCGAGGACTACCCCATCGAACGGCATTTCCGGGACGCCCGCGGCTTGCCCATCGGCGAGGGAACCACCCAGGTGATGAAACTGCTGCTCACGCGCATCGAATTGAAATCGCGATACGGCGGCGACCAGGAGGCTCGTTCAGTCGCATCCGAATAGGGACACGCGCCGTGATCGCACAGGGCAGCATCGAGGACCCAGTGGGCCTCGCCCCGGCAGTGAGAACGGAGCATCGCAATGGAACAGACGGCCACCATCGACCCGGGCGCGATTGAAGACCTGCGCCAGGCGATTCGCGAGATTCCCGATTTCCCCAAGGAGGGAATTCTCTTCTATGACATCACCACGCTGCTGCGCGATGCGCGTTGCTTTCAGCGCGTCATCGACATTCTCGCCTCGCCGCACGTCGGCGCGCAGCTCGACTACGTCGTCGGCATCGACGCGCGCGGCTTCATCCTCGGCGCCGCGCTGGCATACAAGCTCTGCAAGGGGCTCGTCGTGGTGCGCAAGAAGGGCAAGCTGCCGGCGCGTACGCGCTCGGCGAGCTACGCGCTCGAATACGGTGTCGACGAGATCGAAATGCACCACGACGCCCTGCCCCCCGGAGCGCGGGTGATGATCGTCGACGACCTGCTTGCCACCGGCGGGACGGCGGCAGCGACGGTGCAACTGGTGCGGGACTCCGGCGCCCACGTGGCGCAGTGCGCCTTCCTGGTCGAGCTGGAATCGCTCAATGGCCGGAAGCGGCTCGACGGCGTTCCGGTTGTGTCTCTCCTGCGGTATCCATAAAGAAGGCATACGGGGGGGCGAACGGGGCACCCCAAATCGACCGAGAAGGGACGTGCGAGCATGCAAAAGCGGTATCTGTTCACATCGGAGTCAGTCACCGAAGGTCATCCCGATAAAGTGGCGGACCAGATTTCCGACGCGGTCCTCGACGCGTTTATCGCGGGCGACCCCAACTCTCGGGTCGCGTGCGAGACGCTCGTGTCGACCAACCTGGTGATGATCGCGGGCGAGATCACGTCCGCAGCGAAGGTGGACGTTCAAACGGTGGCGCGCGAGGCCATCCGCCGCATCGGGTACACGGATCACGATATCGGCTTCAATTGTGACCAGGCCACTGTCCTGGTCACGCTCAAGCGCCAGTCACCCGATATCGCCATGGGCGTAGACCGCGGCGGCGACGACCAGGGGGCCGGCGACCAGGGGCTGATGTTCGGCTTCGCGTGCACCGAGACCGAGGAGCTGATGCCCATGCCACTCGTCCTGGCACATCGGCTGACGCGCCGTCTGGCGGAAGTGCGCCGCCAGAAGATTCTCGACTTTCTGAGGCCCGACGGCAAATCGCAGGTGACGGTGGAGTACCACGACCGCAAGCCGGTGCGGGTCGATTCGGTGGTGGTCTCGGCCCACCACCGCGAAGACGTGAGCGACGAGCGGCTGCGCGAGGGCATCGTCCGCGAGGTGATTGAAGCCTGCATCCCGAAGGAACTCATGGACCGCGAGACGCGCTTTTTCGTCAATCCGACAGGGCGCTTCGTCGTCGGCGGCCCCTTGGCCGACGTCGGACTGACCGGCCGCAAGATCATCGTCGACACCTACGGCGGCCACGGCAGCCACGGCGGCGGCGCCTTTTCGGGAAAGGATCCATCCAAGGTCGACCGCAGCGCCTCGTACATGGCGCGGTACGTCGCCAAGCAGATCGTCGCCGCCGAGCTGGCCGACCGCTGCGAACTGCAAATCGCTTACGCGATCGGCGTCGCCGACCCCGTGTCGGTGATGGTCGACACCAAGGGGACGGGCCGCATTCCCGACGATCTCCTGGCCGACTTGGTGACCCGCAAGTTCTCCCTCCGTCCCGCCGCCATCATCCGCCAGCTCGACCTGCTCCGCCCCGTGTATCAGGCCACTGCGGCCTATGGACACTTCGGCCGCAACGAGCCGGGGTTCACCTGGGAACGCATCGACCGCGCGGAGGAGCTCAAGCGGTCGGGCGGCGTCTGAGCGCACAGGAACAGATGAAGGGCTGCAACCTTTCGAAGGCCGGCGCACGAGGCGTGACGCTGACGCCCCCGGAGGTCTTTGCAGGTGTGGACCCGTACAAGGCCGGCGGAGCCGCTGGGCGGGCGGCGCGCGCGGGGGTGGACGATCCTTCTACAGCGCGGACGCGCGTTGGGGCCGGGCTGAAGGGCCCCGGGGTGCATTATTCTGTCTTTGCAAGCATCAATTAAGGCGAGGGTTCCGACCAGGTTTCGAAGGACAAACAAGGAGGGTCGATATGGACTGGGGCATGCAGCATCGTTTGGCAAACATCATCGTGCCGGAGACGGGCCGGACCGTCATGCTCGCCGTCGATCACGGCTATTTTCTCGGCCCCACCAGCGGGCTCGAGCGACCAGGGCAGACGGTCGCACCGCTACTGCCGTACGCCGACTCCCTCATGCTGACGCGCGGCGTGCTGCGCCAGTGCGTCGACCCAAAGAGTCGCATCCCGATCGTGCTGCGGGTGTCGGGCGGCACCTCCATCCTCACCGAGCTGTCCAATGAAGAGATCACGGTTTCGATGGAGGACGCCATTCGGCTTAACGTCTCGGCGGTGGCGGTGTCGATCTTCGTGGGCAGCGAGAACGAACGCCGGACGCTCGCCAACCTCGCCAAGCTGGTCGACGCCGGCGAGCAGTACGGCATCCCGGTCCTCGCCGTCACCGCCGTCGGCAAGGACATGGCGCGCGACGCGCGTTACCTCGGCTTGTGCTGCCGCATCGCGGCCGAGCTCGGCGCGCGGATCGTCAAGACCTACTATTGCGAAGGCTTCGAGGAGGTCGTGGCCGCCTGCCCGGTGCCGATCGTGATCGCCGGGGGCAAGAAGATCGACGAAAAGGCGGCGCTCGAACTCTCGTACAACGCGGTGGCGCGCGGCGCGGTCGGCGTCGACATGGGCCGCAACATCTTCCAGTCGGATAACCCGGTGGGCATGATCCGCGCCGTCCGGCAGGTCGTGCACGAGAAGAAGACTGCGGACGAGGCCTTCCGCTTCCTGCAGGGACTGCGCAGCGCCGCGGCGTGAGACGCGATGCCGTTGTTCGTCTTCATCGGCCACGACGGCCCGGAAGGCTCCGCCCGGCGGCAGGCGAACCGCGAGCGCCACGTCGCGCATTTGGAAACCCTCCACCAGGCGGGACAGCTCGTTTACGGTGGGCCGATCCGCGATGAAACGGATCGGTCCATCGGGGCCGTGCTGATTTTGGAAGCGCCGGACCTGGCCGGCGCCCGCGCCCTCGTCGCACGCGACCCCTACGTGCAAGCCGGCGTGTTCGAACGGATGGAGGTCAGTCACTTCGTCCGCGCCTTTCCCCGCTAATTGCACTCATGGAGAGCCGCTGGAACGACACCGAGGCGGCCGCGGCCGTGGACCGCTGGGGCGCCGCGCACGGTCGTGACATGGCCCTGCGCGTGTACACCTCGCGCTTGATCGGCGCGGACCCGACACTGGTCCTGCACGGCGGCGGCAACACCTCGCTGAAGCGTCCCGTGACGACGGTCGCCGGCGACGAGATCACCGCCTTGTTCGTCAAGGGCTCGGGATCGGATCTGGGGACGATCGAACCGCAGGGGTTCACGGCGCCGCTGGAGCGGCTGCGGCGGCTCGACGCCCTGTCGGAGGCGGAGATGACCAACCAACTCCGCATCAATCGGCTCGACGCCGCGGCCCCCGCGCCGTCGGTGGAAACGCTGCTGCACGCCTTCTTGCCGTATCGATTCATCGACCACTCGCACGCCGACGCCCTGCTCTGCCTGAGCAATCAGCCGTGCGGCGTGGCGCTGCTGCAAGAGGCGGTGGGCCCGCAGGTCGCGGTGCTGCCCTATGTCACTGCCGGCTTCCCGCTCGCGCGCGCAGTGGCGCGGGCGCACGACCAGCAGCCGAACGTGACCGGCATCATCGTCGCCCAGCACGGGCTCTTCACGTTCGGCGACGACGCGCGCACGGCCTACGAGCGGCACATCGCGATCGTCGATGCGTGCGAACGGTTCATCGCCGCGCGCCGTCCGCAGCGCCTGTTCACGCCCGGGTACCGAACGGAGGCGCCGCCCGCAGAGCTGGCGGCGCGCGCCGCGCCGATCCTGCGCGGCCTGCTGGCCGAGCGCACCGGCGACGAAGACGTGCCGTATCGGCGTTGCCTGCTCGACTGGCGCGCGGACGACGGCGTGCTCGCCTTCGTCAACAGCGCGGAGGCGCCGCGGCTCGCGGCGACCGGACCGCTGACACCTGATCACGTGATTCGCACCAAGCCGTTCAGCCTGTATGTGCCCGCTCCGGCGTGGGACGATGCGGCACAACTGCGCCGGCAATTGGAGCAGGCGGTCGCCGACTTCGTCGCGCGCTACGAAGCGTACGTCGCCGAGCACCAGAGCCGCGGGCGCGCCGGGGCGAAGCTCGACCCGCTGCCGCGGGTGGTCTTCTTGCCTGGAGCCGGCATGTTTTGCGCCGGTCGAACGAAGCGCGCGGCGCGCGTCGTGGCGGACATTGCCGCGCAGAGTCTGCCGATCAAGGCCATCGCCCACGGGATGAACGGCTACGAAGCCGCCGCGGCCGAGCACCAGTACGAGATGGAATACTGGAGCTTGCAACAGGCCAAGCTCGGCAGCGAAGCGGAAAGGCCCTTGGAGCGCCAGGTCGCGCTCATCACCGGCGCTGGCGGGGCAATCGGCTACGGCATCGCCAAGGTCTGCGCCGAAGCCGGCGCGCACGTGGTGCTCACCGACATCGATGCGGCGCGGCTGGCGCACGTGACCGAGCAGATCGAGCACGCACACGGGACCGGCACGGCCGCGGCCGTGACGATGGACGTGACCAACGCTGACTCCGTGCGGGCCGGGTTTGACGAGGCGTGCCGCTGCTACGGCGGCATCGATGTGGTCGTCGCCAACGCGGGGATCGCCCACGTGTCGCCAGTTGCCGACCTGACCGACGCCGATCTCGCCCGCGTGATGGCCGTGAACTTCACCGGTACCTTTCTCACCGTGCGCGAAGCCATCCGTGTCCTGCGCGCACAGGGACTCGGCGGCAACATCATCATCAACTCATCGAAAAACGTGTTCGGGCCTGGGAAGGACTTCGGCGCCTACAGCGCCTCCAAAGCCGCCGGCCACCAACTCGGGAAGGTGTCGGCCATCGAGCTGGCCGCGGAGGGCATTCGCGTCAACATGATCAACGCCGACGCGATCTTCTCCGAAGGGGACGTGCCCTCGGGGCTGTGGGCCACTGTCGGGCCGGACCGCGCGCGCAGCCGCGGCCTTAAGTTCGAAGAGCTCCAGGAGTACTACCGCGGCCGCAATCTCCTGCACGCCCGCGTCACGGCCCGCCACGTCGGCAACGCCGTGGTGTTCTTCGCCAGCAACAAGACCCCCACCACCGGGGCCACGCTGCCGGTGGACGGCGGTTTGGTCGATGCATTCCCGCGCTAGCCGATGCATGAAAATGCAGCGCCGACGCCCAAAGACGCCGCTCCCGCATCCCCTGCTGAGCCTCGCACGCACATCGGGGTTCTGGAGAAGGCCCCCGCTCCCTGCATCTTTTCGCGCGGGCGCTGGGGTGAGGGGGCCATTTGCGCAAGCGCTCTCACCTTCGCGCCTCTTCGCGTCTCCGCGGCGAGCGAGATCTTTTTCGGTTCAAAGTGAGATCCGGGCTTTCGGAAAGAGGACGAGCATATGAATCACGCATCCGCACCCGCCGTGGGCATCATTGGTGGCACCGGCCTGCAGGGGTTGGACGGGATGACCGACATCCAGCGCCACCGCGTCGACACACCCTTCGGCCGCCCGTCGGACGATCTCCTGTCCGGCAATCTGGAAGGCGTGCGCGTGGTCTTTCTCTCCCGTCACGGCCCCGGCCACCGCATCAGCCCGTCGCGGCTGAACTTCCGCGCCAACATCTTCGCCATGAAGAAGCTCGGCGTCGAGTGGCTCGTTTCCGTCTCCAGCGTCGGCAGCCTGCGCGAAGAAATACCGCCCGGTACGATGGTGCTGCCCGCTCAGTTCTTCGATCGAACCGCGGGCCGGCCGAGCAGCTTTTTCGACGACGGTGTGGTCGCGCATGTGAGTTTCGCCGATCCGGTGTGCCGGCCGCTCTCCGACCTACTGTTCAAGACGGCGACCTCGCTCGGGCTCCCCATCCGCCAGGGCGGCACCTATCTCTGCATGGAAGGCCCGCAGTTCTCGACCCGGGCCGAGTCGCGCGTGTACCGCCAGTGGGGCATGGACATCATCGGCATGACCAACCTGCCGGAAGCAAAGCTGGCGCGCGAGGCGGAGCTGTGCTTCGCGACCCTGGCGCTGGTCACCGACTACGACTGCTGGCGCGAGGGCGAAGCGGAGGTGGATATCGCCACGGTGCAAGCCGTGATGCGCCGCAACCTGGCCAACGCGATCGCTGTCCTCCGCGCCGCCCTGCCGTCGCTGCGCCCGCCGCGCCAGTGCCCTTGTGCCAGCGCACTCGCGGCCAGCATCGTCACCGATCCCGCGGTGATTCCACCGACGACGCGCAACGTCCTGGCGCCACTGATCTCTCGCTACTTCCCGGATACCGGCCTATGACTACGGTGCCGGAAGAAGGAAAGAACCCAGATGCGGGGTAAGAGCGTCAGCAGCCCGGGCCTCGACGAGC
>JBBITY010000089.1:258-10238 GCA_037440565.1 Desulfurellales bacterium | reverse complement strand
CCAGGACGGCCGCAAGCGCGTCTTTGCCAGCATGAAGTTGATGGACAGGTTTTCCGGATCGACTTCGTTGGGGAATTCCGCGCTGGTGGGGTGGCACTGGGTGCACTGGTGGTGGGCGAGGCGCCGCAGGCCGCGGTGGATGGTTTCATCGGAGGCCGCCGGCACCGGCTCATCGGTCGGTGCGACGCCCGACAGCGCGGCGAAATACGCGGCAAGGGCGCGCGCCTCGGCTTCCGAAAAGCCGTAGTAGGGCATGCGCATCTGCAACCACGGGCGCAAGTTGGTGGGCTGCTGGAGAAACTGCACCAACCACGAGGGCTGTACCCGCGCGCCTTCGCCTTCGAGGGTCGGCGGCGCGAACGACTTGCGTTCCAGGTGCTGCGCGATGCGACCGCCGGCACCCTCGATCCGGTGGCAGCCCCGGCAGTTGTAAAAGGCCACGAGCTGACGCCCGTTGCGCCGCGCGCCGTCGGGCGTCGCATCGGCAGCGAGTTCGAAGGCCGGTGGTGGCGGCGGAGAACCTTTCAGGACGTGGCAGGACGCGCACTCGAAGGTATCGATAACTTCACGAGCCTTCCCGACGTCCGCCTTCGGTGCGAAGCGCGGCGCCTTGGCGACGATCTCGGCGCCATCCCGGCAAGACAGCAGATAAGCGACCAGGTGCCGGCGCTCGTCGTCCGTCAGCACGAGCTGGGGCATCGCGGTGCGCGGATTGTACGCGCGCGGCGAGGTCAGCCAGTTGTACAGCCATTCGCCGCGCACCTTGAGTCCGATGCCCGCGAGATTGGGCACGCGCAGCGACACACTGGGCTCGCCGGGCGCGATGCCGTGGCAGCCGCGGCAGCCGCGCGCCACGAAGAGCTGCTGCCCCTTCCGCGCATCGCCGCCTTGCCACCTGGGCTTCGCCTTGGTGGCGGGGGCGCCGCCGTACAGATAGTTGGCCACGGCCTGCGCCTGGTCCGGCGTGAGATCCGCGTCGGGCATCTGCGTACCGGGCCGCAGGCGCGACGG
This sequence comes from Desulfurellales bacterium, assembly GCA_037440565.1. Classification (GTDB taxonomy): domain Bacteria; phylum Desulfobacterota; class Binatia; order HRBIN30; family CADEER01; genus JBBITY01. The sequence continues at coordinate 9,227 of JBBITY010000089.1, read as the reverse complement.
CTTCAACATCCACGCCACCAGCCAGTTCGGGTCGGCGATCTTCGTGTTGAGGTCTGTCAGCGGCGGCCCCACGGCGTTCAGCGGCGCGCCGTCGATCGCATCCGGTTCGGGAGCACCTGCCGAGACCCGGCCAGTCATAGACAGGAGGGAAATGATGACTACAACAACGAAAAGGAGGGAATGCTGAGCCAGACGAACGCGGGGGGGACGAAGCGAACGCTGAAACCGAGACGAGCTGGCCGTCCCCATGCAGGTGCTCCCGTCATGCACCCGCGCTATCTACCGACTGGTAGGAAGACAGTGGATGACCTATGTCATATCTGCGTGTGATCATGTCGACGTTCACCGACCAGGCGCTCAGAGCGGGTGGGGAATCCCTCGGGGCGGACCACCCCTCCAGGACGGCGCCGGTGCGCCGCCGCTTCGGAGTCTGCGAGAAAATCCCTCAGGGATGGAGCAATGCTCCACCCCTCAAGAATGGGACCGGCACAAGGCAGCTCCGCACTTGAGGGCAGGAGCGCTGCTCCCGCCCTTCCGTCGGTCTTGTGACCTGTCCCCCGGGAGCTTTTTCCCCAAACTCTCAATCGTCGAGCTCGAAAACCGAGAGCGCGTCGATGGGCAGGAGGTTGCCGGGACCGTCGACGTCGTAATCGATCAGCGGGCCCACGAACACGAACTTTCCCGGCCCATCCTCCTCGGTCCAGCGCCCGCAGTCGAAAGGCTCGCCGCGGCGCTGGTCCTGCAACGTCCTGCCGGGGAAGTTGTTCTGGTCGAGGATGGTCGCGCGCGAGAGTCCCGTGACCAGGGCGAACGCATTCACATGCTTCTCGACCTGTTCGTCCCCGCACGGCAGCGCCTGCTCGACGCTCGACGCCACCTGGATGGTCTCCTGCAGCGTGTCGGGATCGCCAATGGCGGCGGCACCCGGACCATCATCGCTGTGAATGGCGCTGCGCTGCAGCACGCCGTTGCACACGCCGGCGTGCAGGATGTTCGTGTCGGGCGTGCCGGTTTCGCACGTGGGGTCGACATCCGTGATGTTGTGGTCCTGGACAAGATCGAGCCCGCCGAGATCGGACGGTCCGCAGGCAAGCTCGCCGAGATCCGCCGCGGGTCGGCTCCCGGTCAGCAGCTCGATGCACACGATGGTATCGCCGATCGGCGTGTCGAGGACGATCTCGATGTACGGCGAGGCGTCGATCAGCGTCAGCGATCGGGTGCCTTCGATCGGGTCCGCCGGGCCGGCCTCGAGTTCGAGGAAGCCCTGCACCGATTTCGAGACGAGTTCGAGACCGAGGACGCCGACAAGCTGGAATCTGCTCGTGGCCGGATTGAACGAGAACAAGCGGCGTCCCAGGCCGGTATCCCCCGTGGGCGTCGCGGTGGCGGTGGGAAGCTCGCCGGTTGGTGTCGCCGTCGGCGTCGGGGTCTCGGTCGGAGTGGCAGAAGCGCTCGGCGGCGCGGTACTGGTGGCAAGCGGCCCCGGAAACGGCGGGTACGCGGTGCTCTCGCAGCCGGCGAGGACGGAGAGAAGTACAGCGCCCCCTGCCATCGTCCTTGTGAGCCCCGCGTGACTTTTCATCGCTGCGCGATCAAATCGTGTACTCGAGCTGAACGTGCACGTTGTCCCGGTCCCGCAGCAGGCTGATGCCACTGCCTCCGCGCAGCGCGCCCGCCTCCAGGCGGCTGTAACTCATGACGAACCGAAAGGGATCGCGCACGAAGGTCACGCTCGGCTGCAAGACCAACGCCCCGTTCCAGTCGTAAAAGAGACCGAACACGGGCTCGATGCGACCGCTGAAGTAGGTCGAGGAGATGGCCAGCGTTTGCAAGAACTGATCGGTTGGCGTGGTGGTGAAGACGGGTTCGGAGGCGGCGAGAACGGGACCCACCCACCGGTCGGGCGCCTCGATGGACCGGACCGCCGGCAGGATCTCGCCGTCGAATAGCTCGGGCTGGCTATCGACGCAGACGCCGTTCTCGAAGCGGAAGCAGAAGGGCGGCAGCGGGGCCCGTACCCGCCGCCGCTCGGCCGCATCCGCGAGATGCTTGTAGAAGAACTGGGTGGTGAAGAAGAACGTCGCGTTGCGGTTCAGGGGCCGTATCCACTGGTGCAGATCGACGCCGGCGGCGAAGTTCCACGAGTGGCCGGTTCGCGTGCCGCCGCTGCAGTACTGTCCGATGTGATGGCCGCGCGCGCAGTTGTCGAGCGCGAAGATGAACGGGTCGAGCTGCGCCTGGGTGAAGCGCGGCTCGCCCCGAAAGTGCGCGATCTCGAGGCGAACGATCGGCTCGCCGCTCAATCCGACCGGCCGCACCCACTGCGGGGGAATCGCGAACGTCGCCGTCGCGCCGGTCACCTGCACGCGCGCCGCGGTCTGCAGAGCCGCGGAGAAGTGCCCCGCGGCGGGGCCGTCCCGAAAGCTGTTCGGGAAATCGCCGCGGGCAAAGACCTCCACTTGGGGGGGATCAAAGTACGTCCAGTAGTGGGCGACGCTCAGGTCGGCGCTGTGGATTCCCGGAACCGGAGCGGTGAACTTGACCCGAAAACCGCCGCGCAGGTCGGCGAAGTTGCGCTGCGGCGGCCGCGACTCGGTGAAGACCAACGTGCTCGGCACGTTGAGATTCGGCACGCCCCACGGCGAGCCGGCCGGCGTCCCCGGGATGAACCCCACTTCGTCGTCAATGGCGCCATATCCCTCAAGCTCGATCGCGCTGATGGGCAGCCCGGGCAACTCGCTCAGGTAGTAGTTGGCGCGCAGCATGTCGAGCGGGACACGGCGCTCGTCCAGCGGGATGAGAAAGCCCCCGAAGGACGCGTCGAGCGGGTTGATGTTGTCGAGCAGGCGAAATGCGTCGGTCTCGCCCCAGGCCAGGATCTGGCGGCCGAAGCGCATCCACAGGTCACCAGCCTGTGCCTGGACGTAGGCTTGAAAGAGACGGTGCCGTTGGCTCGCAACGCGGCGCAGATGCCGGCGCTTCGGCCCGGGATCGATCGGCGCGCCGGTCGCCAGATCGGGCCGGACGATCTCCGTGTCGTCGTACCCGTTTGCGGTGCGGAACTCCGACGGCCCGTAGTCGTAAATGCCCTCGTACTCGCCGCGGTAGGTGAGGCGGTAGCTCAACCGCCGGACCTTGAACGGGAGCGGGTCGAGCAACGCGAACGGGCCGAAGCCTTCCCGGACGAGTCGATCGAGGTCGTGGTTGAGGTCCACTTCGGCGAACAAGCGGCTCTGGCGCAGGTGCCCGGCCGGCGAGACCGGGAAGGTCACGCTGCGCGAGACCTGGCGACCTGTCGGGTCTTTGCGGATGAACACGTCGGTGGCCTCGGTGCCGATCCGCGCCGCCGTGTAGGTGCGCAGGCCGAGCCGCATCTCCCCGGCCTGGTCGAGCGCCGCAGCGTAGCTCTCCGCCGCACACCCGAGCGCCACAACCAGGCAGAAGAGACCTTCCGCCGCCCTGCCCAGTGTGCGCATCGCCCAGGTGTCCGCCGCGTGCTCGTGCGCTCAATCGGAGAGCTGCTTCAGCATCCGGATGGTGAAGTAGTCCGAGGGAAAGCGCTCCTCGATGAACTGTGAGCTGTAGCGGCCGCCGAGCGCCGCCCGGTTGGTCTTGTCGTTCACGCCGACGACCAGGTTGGGCGTCACCGCTGTGTGGCTGCCGTCCGGGCGGCGCGACCAGTGGTACGCGCACATGGCGTTGTAGAAGTACTCGCCGGCCCGGTTGTGCACGAGCTTCCAGTAGATGCGGTACATGTCTTTGTCCATGTACATGACCACTTTGCCGAAGTTGTAGTACGGATCCTCGGCTGCTCCCTCGAGAATCCAAACCGGCCGCGGGATCAGCCTCAGGTTCTCAACGACGAGCCACGGTACGCCCGTGGCTCCCGGGGTCTCGTAGGCGGCGCGGAAGTACGGAATGTCGACAGCCCAGCGCGTGTCCACGATCTTGCGTTGGGGAATCGGATCGGGGCTGAGCACCGCCGCGAGCACGCGTCCCTCGCCGACGAGCTTCCACCGGTAGTATTCGATCTTGCCCGCGTAGCAGTTGAGGTCGTCGCCGTAGATGTCCATGCCCGCGACGGGGTTGGAGCGGGCCGCCGTGCTCACCCGCCGCACCCGTCGCGTCGCCGGGACGTAGAACCACCCCTGATCCTCCGAGGTCCAATCGTTGAGCCGCTTGACGAGGCCGGCCACGCCGTCGACGTCGAGCGGTTCGAGCACGTTGGTCATGCCCTCCTCGCGGAGGTTTTCGGGGTTGCGGATCGGCCCGCCGTGGCGGCCGAGAAAGCTCTGCCCATGCAACCAGAGCTTGATGCGCTTGAACTCGCCGTTCCCGTCGACGCCGTTGAGAGTGAACGTCGCTCCGCCACCGCCGCCCATGGCGCTTGCCGCGGCGAAGTTCCACGCCATCTTGCACCCCGCCTGGGGGTCGTTGGGGTCGACGGCGGGAAAGGGGTAGCCGAAATAGAAGTCGGGCATCTTGCCCGTGCTGATGTCTTTCAGCCCACACGTCGCGGCATCCACGTCGTACTTGCCCGCGTTCGCCTCGCTGGCTGTCCAGAACGCCTGCGAGTAGTTCTGTTTGAAGCGCTCGGGGTCGATCGGCTGCACGGCGAACCAGTAGTCGCCCGCCTTCACTCGCTCCAGCACGACTGCGGGCAGCAGACCCTCGGCCTCCTTCCAGTTGTTGCTGTCGAGGATCCAGGGCTGGCCGATCGCGACGGGCTCCCGTTCGTTCGTCTCGCCTTGCGCCTGGAGCGTGTCGACAAACGCGCCGCCGGCGAGGATCGCCACGGCGGCGGTCGCACCGAGAAAAAGTCGCGCTGGCTGTCCGATGCCGCTCATCGACATGGGGCCGCACGAGTTTCACATCGTGGGGGTTCCCTGCAAGCCTCCGCGGTGGCCGGTACTGCCGGCGGAGAAACATCCTGATCGCCGCGCCGCCCGCGGAAGACTCAATGTTTTGCCGCAGCGCATTCGCGAGCGCTCCTACCTCGACATCGTCGCTCGCCTGGGGGAAACGTTCGCCTTGGAAAATACGGAGGCCACGCGGGTGGAACGGGGTGGGGATCGCGCGCAGATTGCGACGCCTCGCAGCCCGGGCTAGGCTATTGAATGCCTGCGCCTTTCCCTTTCGGGCGCGGGTACGAAGGCCCGCCGCCACCCTTTTTGGAGCAACGGGTGGACCGGCGCTGGTCAGGCGACTTACTGACGTATATCATCCTGTCCGTCCTACCGGTCGGTAGAATGCCGGTGCTGCCGGGAGGTCGCCGCGTGCCATTAGTCGAACTCGAAACCACACTGACCGATCAGGAGCGGGCGTTTCGTGACGCCGCCCGCCGATTTGCGCTGGAAGCGATGCGGCCGATCGGGATCGAGCTGGACCGCCTGCCGGACCCCGCCCAGGTGATCGCACCCGAGTCAAAACTGTGGGATCTCTTCAAGCAGTACAACGACTTGCAACTGGATGCGCTGGACCTGGCCGGGCCGGAGCTGTCGCTGTTGGAGCGGGCGCGGGCCCGATTCCTGGTCTGCGAGGAGATGGGGTACGGCGATGCAGGCCTGGCGATCAGCCTTGGGGTCGCGGGGTTCCACCGCCTGTTTGCCCAGATGTCGGGCCGGCCGGAGTTGGTCGAGCGTTTCGGACCGGGAAACCGCCAGATTGGATGCTGGGCGATCACCGAACCCGATCACGGCAGCGATGTGCTGACGGTCACCGAGCCGCATTTTGCCGACGTGAAATTAAAGCCCAATTGCGTGGCGCGGCGCGACGGAGACGAGTACGTCATCGACGGCCAGAAGTCGGCCTGGGTATCGAACGGCACGATCGCCGAGGTCGCGACGCTGTTCTGTACCTTCGACCCGAGCCAGGGTTTACGAGGTGGCGGGGTGTGCCTGGTTCCCCTCGATTTGCCCGGTGTGTCGCGCGGCAAACCGCTGGACAAGCTCGGCCAGCGGGCGCTCAACCAGGGCGAAATTTTCTTCGACGGTGTCCGCATTCCGGCCGATTACCTGATCATCGGCCCCGAGGCATACGCGACGGTGGTCGAGACGATTCTCACCCTGGCGAACGCGACGATGGGTGCCATTTTCGTCGGCGTGGCGCGGGCAGCGCTCGAACACGCCATAGAGTACGCCAAGCAGCGCATCCAAGGCGGCGTGCCGATCTTCGAGCACCAGAGCGTCAAGGCGCGCCTCTTCAAGATGTTCGCGCAGGTGGAAGCGGCGCGCGCGCTGGCCTGGCGGGTGATGATTTACAACAGCACCAACCCGCCCCAGGTCCACTACTCGATCGCGTCCAAGGTCTTCTGCACCAACACGGCGTTCGAGGTGGCGAGCGGCGCGCTGCAGATCTTCGGCGCCAACGGCCTGAGCCGCGAGTATCCGATCGAGAAGCTGCTGCGCGACGCACGCGCCTCGATGATCGAGGACGGCTGCAACGAGGTGCTCAGCCTGGTCGGCGCGTCGAAGCTCTGAGGGAGGGGAGAAGCCGCTCACGCGCTCGCGCGTACACTCGCACACGGGCTCACCGGCACACGGGCTCACAGGAAAGGAACAGACCATGCGCTTCAACGCGGTAATCGCCGGCGTCGGCATGACGCGGTTCGGCAAGCATCTCGAAACGGGTCTCAAGGCCCTCGGTGCCGAAGCCGTGCAAGCGGCGCTGACGGACGCGGGGATGGAAGCGCGCGATCTGCAGGCGGCCTACGTCGGCAACGCCGCGGCGGGTCTGGTCACCGGCCAGGAGTGCATCCGCGGCCAGGTGATCCTGCGCAGCATCGGCATCGGCTGCCTTCCCGTGGTGAACGTCGAGAACGCCTGCGCCAGCGCGTCGACGGCGCTCAATCAAGCGTGCGCGATGGTGTCGGCCGGCTACTACGACACCGTCCTCGCGCTCGGGGTCGAGAAGCTCTATGACCCTGACAAGCGCAAGAGCTTCGCCGCCTTCAGCGGGGCCGTCGACGTCGAGATCGTGACCGTCCTCCTCCAGGCGCTGCGCCAGAGCGCGGCGGCGCAGGGAGCGGAAGCGGCGGGCGCCGGGGCCGGCGAGAAGCGCTCGATGTTCATGGACATCTACGCCGCGGCGGCCCGCGCGCACATGCACCGTTACGGAACCACGGCCCGGCAATTCGCCGCGATTGCCGCCAAGAACTCGTACCACGGCAGCCTGAACCCGCGCGCCCAGTTCCGCGAGGTGCTGAGCGTGGACGACGTCTTGGCCGCGCCGATGATCGCCGAGCCGCTGACCCGTCCGATGTGCTCGCCGATCGGCGACGGCGCTGCGGCCGTCATCGTGGTGAGCGAGCGCAAGGCGCGGGCGCTCGGCGTGCGCAGCCCGGTCCGGGTCGCCGCCAGCGTCCTCCACTCCGGGTGGGACCACGGTCCCGACGAAGAAGGCACGGTGGAGGTGTGCGCCCGGGAGGCGTACGAGGATGCCGGCATCGGGCCGAAGGATCTGGACGTGATCGAATGCCACGACGCCTCGGCCCCTGCGGAGCTGATGGCCTACGAGTCGCTTGGGCTGTGCGCGAAAGGCGACGGCGGCAAGCTGATCGACTCCGGCGCGACGAAGCTCGGCGGTGCGATCCCGGTCAACACCTCCGGCGGCCTGCTGCGGAAAGGGCACCCGGTCGGCGCCACGGGCATCGCGCAGATCGTGGAGCTGACGGAACAACTGCAGGGCCGCTGCGACAAGCGGCAGGTCGACAATGCCAAGGTGGCGCTGGCGCACAACGGGGGCGGCGCTATCGGCCTCGATGCCGCGGCCATGTGCGTCACCATTCTCACGCGGTAGTCATGACGGCCGCCGACAGAACCCCTGACCTCCCCCCGCTCTCCCCCACGCAGCGGCGAAAGGCGATCCGGCGGGCGCTTCCCTTCCCTAGCGCCTCCGTGGACCTTTCGCCGCGGGGGAAGGTCAGGGTACTTATCCTTGCAACGTTGGGCGGAGCGGACGATGCCTGAACGCAACGAGATGATACTCAGCGACCTGATCGCGAACCGCGCCGAGCAACGTCCCGACCTCGACGTCCTCACCTTCGAGCGCTGGAGCCTGGGCGGGGCGTTCCAAGACGAAGTGCGCACGTACAGCGACCTCCACGAGAACGCCAACCGCATCGCGGCAGCACTCATCCGGCGGGACATGGCGCGCGGTGACCGGTTCGGCCTCATGATGCGCAACCACCCGGAGTTCGTCGAGGCGCTGATCGCCGCCTCCGTCACCGCCTGCGTGGCCGTGCCCATCGATCCGCGAACGCGCGGCGAGAAGCTCGCGTACACGCTGCGCAACTCCGGCTGCCGCGGAATCATTTGCGCCGACTACTGCTTCGCTCAGGTCGACGCGATTCGCTCATCGGTGCCGGATCTCAAGTGGATCCTCGCCCTCGAATCCCACGAAGGTCCCGAGGCGGTCCCGCTGGCGGACATGCGCGGCGCCGAGTCGCTCAACCAGGTGTTGGCCACCCCGGCGGCGACGGTCGACTCGCGGCTGGCGAGCGTCAACGATCCGCTGCAGATCATTTACACCTCGGGCACGACCGGCGATCCCAAGGGAGTCGTCTTTCCCAACGTCCGTTTCGGGGCACTCGGGATGCTCGGGGCGTTGCTCGGGTACCAGGATGACGAGCGGCCGTACACCGGTCTTTCACTGACACATGGCAATGCGCAGGCCGTGACCCTCGGTCCCACGCTGCACAGGTGCCTGCGCGCCGTCTTCAGCCGGCGGTTCACCAAGTCGAAGCTGTGGGACATCTGCCGGCGCTACGGGTGCACCACGTTTTCGATGCTCGGCGGCATGGCGACGGCGATCTACAGCGAGCCGCCGCGGCCTGACGACGCCGACAACCCGGTGCGGGTGGTGATCGACGCCGGCATGCCGGCCGCGATCTGGGAGCCGTTCGAACGGCGCTTCGGCGTGCGCATCTTCGAGTGGTATGGCGCCGTCGAAGGCGGAATGGCCTTCAAGCC
>JBBITY010000089.1:0-241 GCA_037440565.1 Desulfurellales bacterium | reverse complement strand
TTTTGGCAAACCGATCCCCGGGCTCGATATGAAGATCGTCGACGAGAACGACCACGAATGTCCCCCGGGGGTCATCGGCGAGATCGTTTCTCGCCCGGCGAGCGGCGAGCCCGCCAGCGTGGAGTACTTCGGGAACAAGGAGGCGTCGGAGGAAAAGACGGCCGGCGGCTGGCTGCGCAGCGGGGACATGGGGCACACTGACGCCGACGGCTGGTTCTATTTCGACTACCGCAAGGGCGGC
>JBBITY010000088.1:6664-10364 GCA_037440565.1 Desulfurellales bacterium | reverse complement strand
CGGAAGGGCGGGAGCAGTGCTCCCGCCCTCAAGAGTGGAGCGGCGTTGTGCCGGCCCCATTCTTGAGGGGTGGAGGCATTGCTCCACCCCGAGGGATTTTCTCACAAGCTCTGAAAAGCGCGGATGGATAGGGGGACGAGGGAGCCGGGATGGCGACAGGCGCCACTCGCCCCAGGACGCAAGTCGCCCAGCTACAGCCTCCGTGCTGGCTCGACGATGGTATCGGCGAGCTGGTCGAGCGCTTGCAGCAGGTCGTCGCGGCTGAAGCCGATGACCATGAGGATCACCTGGTCGATGCCGGCGTCGCGACAGCGCTTCACCAGGTCGAGGTCCGCTGGCCTCAGGTACGGGCAGTAGCTGACCTCGATCTCGGCGCGGCGCCGGCCGCGCGCGTTCAGGAGGTCTTCGAGGCGCCCGAGTCGTTCCGCGACCAGCTCCGGCTCGATGGCGAAGGGAAACCAGCCTTGGCCGAGGTCGGCGACGCGCTGCAGCGCCGGGTCGCTCTCGCCGCCGAAATGGATCGGCGGATGCGGCTGCTGCACCGGCTTGGGGTACTGGCGGCATGCGGGCAGCGAGTAGTACGGCCCCTCGTACTGCGAAATCGGGTCGCACCACAGGCGGCGCATCACATCGAGGTAGGCGCGGCAGCGCGCGCCGCGCCGCTCGAACGGCACGCCCAACGCCTGGAACTCCTCGGCGAGCCAGCCGATGCCGACGCCGAAGTCGAAGCGGCCGCCGGACAGCGTGTCGAGCGCCGCGACTTCCTTGGCCGTGTACACGGGGTTGCGCTGCGGGACGAGGCAGATGCCGGTCCCGAGCCGGATGGTGCGCGTCGCCGCAGCGAGAAACGACAGACCACAGAACGGGTCGATGATGCCCGACTCGCTGGGCGCGGGGATCTTGCCGTCCGGCGAATACGGGTACACCGATCGATGCTCGTCGAACAGGACGACGTGCTCGGGCAGCCAGATCGAATGGAACCCGCGCTCTTCCGCGGCGCTGCCGAGCGCGCGCACGTACTCGGGCGTCGCGAACGGATTGCTCAGTGGCGCAAACAGGCCGACCTTCATGATTCGGCCGCTTCATACCGAACGCCGCCGCGAACGGGCAAGCGGCAGGGGATAAGTGCCATTTTCAATGGGACTTATCCCCTTTTCTGTCGCACCATGCGGCGCAATGCCTGCGCGTCCTTCACTGCCTGCGCCGCCACGTCGTTGTTGAAGTACGCGAAGCCCGGTCGCCCCGCCTTCGCCTGCTCGCACAGCCAGCGCGCCCAACCGCGCAACACCGGCGCCGGGTAGCCGCCGGCGTAACCGGGGAGGGTGCCGTGGAAGCGCACGTACGCAATCCGCCCGACCGCCACGCGCGGCATGTCCAGCAGGTCGTGGCAGCACACCGATGCGCCGCGCGCGTCGAGCAGGGTGAAGACATCTTCGGTCAGCCAGCTCGGGTGGCGGAACTCGAAGACGTGGACGAGCCCCGGGGGCAGCAGCGCGACGAACTCGCGCAGGCGTCCCGCGTCGCAGCGCCAGTTCGGCGGCAGTTGATACAGCAGCGGGCCGAGGTGCGGGCCGAGCGGACGCATGCGGGTGAAGAACTGCCGCAGCGGTTGCTTCGGCTCGCGCAGCTTCTTCATGTGGGTGATGTAGCGGTTCGCCTTCACCGCGTAGAGAAACCCCTTCGGCGCCTGCGCGCGCCAATGCCGCACCGCCGCCCTGGTTGGCAGGCGGTAGAAGCTGTTGTTGATCTCCACCGTGTCGAACACCCGCGCGTAGTGCGCGAACCACTCCGCCTCAGGCAGGTCCTCAGGATAGAACCGCCCGCGCCAGTCGGGATAAACCCAACCCGAGCACCCGATGCGAATCGCTGCGGTCATGCGTAGGTGGCAACGGCGACAGAGGACGGGAGCGGCCCTCCAGGACGCCAAGATAAGCCTCGCGCCGAGCCCAGGAAAGATGCGAAGAATCTGCAGTCCGTCTGGGACGTACGACGCCTCGCATCGGCACCGCGCGGCGTACCGATCCCTTCTGCGCGGCGTTGACCGGAGGACCGGGGCATCTATATAAAGAATCATATGAAGCAGATCCTGATTGAAGTCGATCCTGACATTGCCGAGCGGCTCGAACACGTGGCGCCAAGTCGGTCGCGGCGCCGGTCGGAATTCATCCGCATGGCCATCCGCAAGGCGCTGTGGGAATTGGAGGAGCAGCACACCGCGGACGCGTACCGGCGTGCACCGGACTCGGCACATGACGCATACCTGGATGCGCGCGTGTGGGAACCGGTCAAAGCGCCACGGCGCATAAAGAGACGCCGACGGTGAGGCAGTACGAGATTCGGTGGGCCAACCTGCCGCCGCCGATCGGCCGCCGACCGGTGGTCCTGCTCTCGCGGACGCCGGCCTACCAGTACCTGGCCAAGGTGATCGTCGCGGAGGTCACCTCCACGGTGCGCGGCATTCCGCAGGAAATACTGCTCGGGCCTCGCGAGGGGCTGTCTCGCAACTCGGTGGCCAATCTCGACAATGTTCACGTTATTCCCACGGCGAGCCTGGGCGAACTGATCGGAGCGGTGCCGGAGGCGCGGCACCGTGAGGTCAAGCGTGCCCTCGGCTACGCACTGGACTGGCCGGAGCTCAAGGTCCTTTGAGATCGCAGCGCGGGAGGGTGGGAGCGAGAAGGCGCACTTACGGCTTCAGCCGGAAGAACAGAGCCTGGCCGTGCACGGTGGCCTCGTACAGGGTCCCGTCGCCGCGCAGGTCGGGCGCGGGAAGCCCGCGCACGATGCCGATGCCCGGGTCCTCGCCGTACACGATCGGCGGCGTGACGGTGATCGCGCCGTTGTTCGGGCGATCGGTAACGGAGCTCAACTCCGGGCTCACCCCCGCGGAGATGGAAGCGCCCGGCTGGTCGACCATAGGACAATCGGTGGCACGAACGGAAGGGCTGACTCGTTTGAACATCCTCGCGCGAAGGTGCAACGACGCCAAGCATGACCGAGACGAGTACCGGTCTTGGAGCGCATTGGAATGAACCCGTTTGAAACTGCCCGCCCACATTTTCTGGCGGTTCTACCGTTTCTTCCCCCGCCTCATGTTGCGATTCACGCAGTTGATGGCCGAACGAAGCCCGCTCCTCGGCCGGGGCGTTCGAACGTGAGCGGCGTGCCTTCGCCTCCGGTTGCTGCCATCGGACCAGCCCCTTATACGGGCATCGAAGGAGGCACCAAGATGGAGCTCGGGACGCACGCGACAGATCGGGACCCCTCAGCCGTACCCTCTCGCGGGAGCTCAGAAACGAGGCGCCAAGCGAAAAGATCGACAGGCCGTGTGGGAGCGAGTGTCAACGCCAAGCGGTCACGGGTATCGATTGCGGCCGCATGCGGGGCGCTGCTCTTGGGCGGGTCGACGGCGTCCGCCATCAGCGGACTCGATGAATCGAAGGTCGTCGATCTGACCTATAACCTCGGCCGCGACACCGTCTTCTGGCCCACGGCGAAGGGATTCGCGCTGGAGGCGGTCGCACACGGCCGCAGCGAGGCCGGTTACTGGTATGCGGCGAACAACTTCTGCACGGCGGAGCACGGCGGGACGCACATGGATGCGCCCATCCATTTCGCCGAGGGCAAGGCCGCGGCCGATCAAGTCCCCGTCACGGCGGGCATCGGTCCGCTGGTCCGCGTGGACGTGAGCGCGCCGGCG
>JBBITY010000088.1:0-6616 GCA_037440565.1 Desulfurellales bacterium | reverse complement strand
GGCGAAGCACGGCCGCATTCCGCCGGGTGCGATCGTGGTCATGTTCAGCGGCTGGGGGGCGCGCTGGCCCGACCGCAAGCGCTATCTGGGTACCGATGCGCCCGGCGACACCGCCAACCTGCATTTCCCCGGGTTCTCGAAGGAGGCGGCGGAGTTCTTGGTGCACGAACGTGAGGTGGACGCCATCGGCGTCGATACGCCGAGCATCGACCACGGCCCCTCGAAAGACTTCATCGTCCACCAGATCATCAACGGCGCCAACAAGCCGGCCTTCGAGAACCTGGCCAACCTCGATCGCATCCCGCCATCAGGGGCGACACTGATCGCCTTGCCGATGAAGATCGCCGGCGGCTCGGGCGGACCGGTTCGCGCCATCGCGTTGCTGCCGTGAAGCAGACCTGGATTTCGCTCATCGCCAGCGCGGTGCTCTGCGGTGCCTGCGGCCAAGAGCGCGACGTTGCGCCCCCACGACTCGTCTTTGAGGAAACCAGCCACGACTTCGGTCGCCTCGAACCGGGGGCTGCGGCCGAGCACCTGTTTCGCTTTCGCAACGAAGGCGATTTGGAACTCACCATCGATCAGCTTCGCAGTGGCTGCGCGTGTACGGCGGCGCTGCGAGCCCCGCGCGCCGTGCCGCCCCACGGGAGTGGACAAATCCTCGCCCGGCTCGACACGACGAATCTCGCGGGCCCGCAGCGCGCCACCATCACCGTCTACTCCAACGATCCCGCCCGCCGCACCGCCACGCTGACCCTCGCAGCCGAGATCGCAGCCGCCGTGGTCATCGATCCGCCGCAGCTCTACTTGGGTCCCGTCGGCCGCGGCGCGCGCGTGGCATCGGCAGCGACGGTGCGCGCGTTAAACGAGCGCGTACGCCTCGGGGCCGTCATCGCGGGTGGGCTGCGGTTCGCCGTGCAGGCTCGGGACTTGGCCGATGGCCGGCGCGGCAAGACGTTGGATTTCGTCATCGCTGCCGATGCGCCGCTCGGTCCCTTCGAGCAGGTGGTCGAAGTGCACGTGGAGAGCGGCGCGCCGTCGCCCCTCCGCCTGCCGGTTGTTGGCACCGTCCTGCCGGACGTCACCGTCTCGCCGCCGCGGCTGACGTTCGGTATCCCGGCCGCCGGGAAGCCAAGCGCGCGCCAGTTGCTGATCGAGAACCGCGGACCAGCGCCGGTCCACATCACTGGTGTCGAGTGGGACGCGCACCTCGGTTCCGTCGAGCTCGACACCCTGCGCGAAGGGTTCCGCTACCGCGCGCGGGCCGTGCCGCACGGCCCGCTTCCTACAAGCCCGCCCGCCAGCCCGCTGCGGGTGATGACGGATCATGCCGATCAGCGTGTCATCGAGGTGCCCATCGAGTGGCGCGAGGCAGGGATGGTCGCGGGGGTGGCATCGCCTGGGCAGAGCGAAGCGCAACGAGACACGCCATGAAGCACCGCGCGGGGCGCGCGAAGACGGGCGACGGGCGACGGGCGACGGGAACCCGCTCGGGCGCCGACACCCGACACCCGGCGCACGGCACCCATCACAAGACGGGAGATGGAAGATGGGAGGCGGGAGTCGCGTTCGACGTCGTGGGGTTCGGCGTCAACACGATCGACCACGTGTGCGTGTTGCGGCGACCAGCGGGCGTGGACGTCAAGGAGCGCATGCGGACCTACATCCAGCAACCCGGCGGCCAGGTCCCAACCGCACTGGTGGCATTGCAGCGGTGGGGTGTGCGCACAGCGTACGTGGGGCCGTTCGGCGACGACTCGGGCGGCGCGCTGCAGCGTGCCTCGCTGGAGAGCGAGGGCGTGAACATCGAATCCTGCCCGCAGCGCACCGCTGTCGGCAGCCAGGTCTCGATCATTCTGGTCGACGAGGTGACGGGCGAACGGACGGTTTTGTGGCAGCGCCCGGCGGGGTTGACCTTGCGTCCCGGCGAACTCGACCGCGAGCGCTTGACCAGCGGGCGCATTCTGCTCATGGACGCGGCGGACGCGGAGACGGCGCTCTGCGCCGCGACGTGGGCCAAGGCATCGGGCGTCACGGTGGTGCTCGACGTGGACGAACCGAGCCCGCAACTGCGGGAGCTGTTCGCGCTGAGCGATGCTGTCGTCGTCTCGGGCGACTTTCCTCAACGCCTCACGGGTGTCACCGCCTTGCGCCCGGCGCTGCGCCGCATGCTGGAGATGGGACCGGCGCTGGTCGCTGCAACGCTCGGCGCCGGTGGTGCCCTCGCGTGCACCCAAGGTGGCGATCACTACCAGGCGGCATTCCCGGTGGCGGTCATCGACAGCACGTCCGCCGGCGATCTCTTTCACGCCGGTTGCGTGTACGGCTTGCTGCAGGCGTGGCCCGTGGCGCGCACCCTCCGCTTCGCCGGTGCCGCCGCGGCCCTCGAGTGCACGGCGCTCGGCGGCCGGGCCGCGATTCCCTCGCTCGATCACATCCGGACTCTCGCCTTTTGACTATCGCTTTGTCCCTGCTGCCCGAGAGGACTCGCTAGCACTGTTGTCTCCGCGTTCGCGCCGCCTCGGCGGTGAACATCTCCTTTGCTTTGGGGTTAACGAATCGCTCGCTCCTCTCCGTTCTCGCCGGTTGAGCTCGATCCACAGCGCCCACTGGCCCACACTCTCTGAACTGGTGAAAAATCCCCCGGGGTGGAGCAATGCTCCACCCCTCAAGAACGGAGCCGGTGCGCCGGGGCTTTCGTCTTGAGGGCAGGAGCACAGTTCCGCCCTTCCCCCGGCGGTACGGCCAGTCCCCATCTGGACTCTGGACAAGCTCTCTGCCCGTCACAAGCGGCGCGTCAATTGCGCCACCGCCTGGCGTCGTGCGCCGGCATCGATCCATGTCTTCGCTGCCGTGCTGAGCACGATCACCGCGCCCCCCACCAGCGCCCATGCCCCCGGGAACTCGCCGTGCACGGCCCACGCCCACACGGGGTTCAGCACCGGTTCGAGCAAGAGCAGCATCGAAGCCTCGGCGGCCTGAACGCGGCGCACTCCGGCAGTGAGACACACATAGGCGAGGCCCACCTGAAATACCCCGAGGTACGCGATGATGAGCCAGTCGACCGGGGTGCCCGCTGCCAGAGGGAGCGCTCCGGGCAGGCAGGCGAGCACCGTCAGAGCATTTCCGATCACCAGTGCCGCACTGGCGTCGCCGCCTGCGCCTCGGCTCGCCCAGCGCAAGCCCAGCACGGTGAGCGCCCAGGTGGTGCCGCTGAGGGCGGCGATCGCGTTGCCGCGCAGCGGATCCGGTGCGCTCGCCAACGACGGATCGACGCCGACGAAGAAGAGCGCCAGTCCACACGCCAGCGCCGCCATGAAAGGGAGATCCCGGCGGCGCACCGACTCACCCAGCAGGCGGGGGCCGAGCAGCAGGACGTACAGCGGCGCGGTCGATTGCAGGAAGATCGTATTCGCGGCGGTGGTGAGCTTGTTGCCGGACACGAACAAGATCATCGTCGCCGCGTATGCGACGCCCACCGGCAGCGCGCGCCAGCTCCAGCGCCGCGCGCTTCCCCGCATCGCCGCCAGCAGCACCACGCCGGCCGCCGCCGAGCGCAAGCCGGCCACCTGCCAGCTCGAAAACGCGCACAGCTTGATCCCCGCGCCTCCCGTGGAGAAGAGCAGGGCAGCAGCGAGGAGTTGCAGGCGAGCGAGCGTGACCGCATCCATGAGCACTGCCGATCACATCGGCAATCCCGGCGCGGTATGCAAGCCTTCGCCGCGATGTCTTTCACCGGCACCGACCCTGTGCTATGCCTCGCCGCAATCCGAGGAGGACCTATGGGACAGGACGCCGAAGGCGCCGACGTCGAGCAGCAACTTCGCGAGAAAGTGTGGACGTATGCCCAGCGCTTGCTCGTCGCCCTGGTGGTGTTTCTGGCCGGCCTCCTGCTCGGCTACCGGCTGTGGGGGCAGGCCAGCCAGTTGCAGGAACAAGTCGAGGAGCTCACTGAGCGAAACCAAGCGCTGGTGAAGGAACGCGACACGGAGCGGAGCAAGGTCACGCTCATCGAGCGGGACAAGAAAGAGCTGGAGCGTCAACTGCAGGAAGCGCAGGCGCGGGCCGCGGCGGCCCAGGCGGCCGCGGGCGCACCGCCGCCGGTCACTGTCGAATAGGGCCCGAAGCGGAGTCTCGATACACTTTGCAGCCGGTGCGTTGACAACTGCGAATCGGCGTCTATAGCCTTATCGCTTGCGCTGGGTGCGCAGGCCCAACAACCGTAGATTCTCCATGTTCGACACCCTGAGCGAGAAGCTCGAGCAGACCGTCAAACGCCTGCGCGGGCACGGTAAGATCACCGAGCGCAACATCGAGGACGCCGTGCGCGAGGTGCGTCTGGCCCTGCTCGAAGCTGACGTCAACTTTGAGGTGGTGCGCGACTTCACCGAGCGGGTCAAGGCGCAGGCGTTGGGCGAGGAGGTACTGCGGAGCCTCACCCCGGAACAGCACTTCATCAAGATCGTCCGCGCCGAACTGACCCGGCTCATGGGCGAGCGACGGGTCGAATTGAATCTTTCGGCGGCGCCGCCGGTGGTCATCATGCTGGTGGGCTTGCAGGGCTCGGGCAAGACCACCACGGCGGCCAAGCTCGCGCGCCATCTGCAGGAGCAGCGCGGACGGAAGCCCTACCTCGTTCCGGCCGACGTGTACCGCCCGGCCGCGGTGGAGCAGTTGACGACCTTGGCCCACCAGCTCCACGTGCCGGTGCATCCCAGCGCCGCCGGCGCGGATCCCGTCCGCATCTGCCGCGAGGCCCGGCAGGAGGCGAAGCGGCGCGGGTGCGACGCCGTGCTGATCGACACCGCTGGGCGCTTGCACATTGACGACGAGTTGATGCGCGAGCTGGAGCGCATCCGCGCCGCGGTGGAACCTCATCAGACCGTACTGGTGGTCGACGCGATGACCGGCCAGGACGCCGTCAACGTGGCCAGCGGCTTTCACCGGCGCCTCACGCTGAGCGGGGTTATCATGACCAAGCTCGACGGCGACGCGCGGGGCGGGGCGGCGCTCTCGGTGCGCGCCGTCACCGGGGCGCCCATCTTGTTCGCCGGCGTCGGCGAGAAGCTCGATGCCCTCGAGGTGTTCCATCCCGATCGCATGGCGACGCGCATCCTCGGCATGGGCGACGTGCTCACCCTGATCGAGAAGGCGGAGCAGATTTACGACGAGCAGGAAGCACTCAAGCTGCAGCGCAAGCTGCGCCGGGACGAATTCACGTTGGACGATTTTCGCGATCAGTTGCGGGCGGTGCGGCGTATGGGCGCCGTCGGCGAGCTGCTGGCCATGATCCCGGGCATGAAGAAGTTCGCCAAGGGCATCGACCTCGCCGCAGCGGACGGGGAACTGAAGCACATCGAGGCGATCATCAACTCGATGACCATCGAGGAGCGCGCGAACTGCGCCATCCTGAACGGCAGCCGGCGGCGGCGCATCGCGACGGGCAGCGGCACCACGGTGGCCGACGTGAACCGCTTCCTGAAGCAGTTCCAGCAAACCAAGAAGGTGATGAAGCAGATGGCCAAGTTCGCCGGCAAGGGCATGCTGCCCGGGCTGCGCGGCTGATTGCCTCGACTGTCCGAGAGGAGTAAGAACGACTTATGGCTGTGACAATCCGTCTTGCCCGACATGGTGGAAAGAAAGACCCCTTTTACCGCATCGTCGTCGCGGATCGCCGCGCTCCGCGCGACGGGCGGCGTCTGGATCAAGTCGGGATCTACGATCCTCGGCAGACGCCCGCGCGTATCGAGTTTCGCGCCGAACGGTTGGCAAAATGGCTGCGGCGCGGCGCCCTGCCGAGCGCGGCGGTCGCGCAACTGATCAAACAGAGTGGAGTGCAGTTGGCTCTCGAATCCGTAGCCGGAGACACGCCATGAAAGAACTGGTCCAGTTCCTCGCGCAGCATCTCGTCAATCATCCGGAGGCGGTGGAGGTGAAGGAAACCCAGGGCGACACGGCCTCGGTGTTGGAGCTCAAGGTCGCGAAGGAAGATCTCGGCCGGATCATTGGCAAGCAGGGTCGCACCGCGAAGTCGATCCGCACCATCCTGAACGCGGCCGCCTCCCGCAGCAACCGCAAGGTGGTGCTCGAGATCGTCGAGGAGCAGTAACCGCACCCGTATGCGGCCCGGCAGCCGGCCGCGCCGAGCGGCGGCGCGACCTCGCGCACCTGCAGCGGCCGAGTTGGTCGAGATCGGTCGCGTCGCTACCACCCACGGCGTGCGCGGCGAGGTGCGGATGCGGCCGTACAATCCCGCCTCGACGACGGTCTGTGGCGTCGACGCCATCGTCCTGCGCGCGCCGGACGGCACCTGCGAACGCCGGCGCCTGCGCGGCGCGCGCCCACACCGGCGAGGGTTCCTGTTGCAGCTCGAAGGGGTGGACAGCGCGGATGCCGCCGCGGCGCTGGTCGGCCAGGCCGTGTGCGTGCAGTCGGATCAGCTCCCACCGCTAGGGCCCAACGAGGTCTACCACGTGCGCCTGATCGGTTGCACCGTGCGCACGGATGGCGGAGAAGAATTGGGACAGGTGCACGAGGTGATGACCACCGGCAGCAACGACGTGTGCGTCGTCCGCGGCCGCGGCCGCGAATATCTCATACCCCTCATCGCCGACGTCAT
>JBBITY010000087.1:0-10395 GCA_037440565.1 Desulfurellales bacterium | reverse complement strand
GAAGAGGCGGCGGCCGCCGCGGCCGCGGCCACGGCCGAGCTGCGCGCCGCCCGCGCCGCGCTGCAAGCGTTCGGCGTCTCGGAGGAGATCGGCGAAGATCTATCGCGCTTCACGCTGCGCGCCCCGCTGGCGGGCATCGTCTTGGAACGCAACGCCGCGGTGGGACGCACGTCCGAGCCCGGCGCGCCCCTCTACCGAGTCGCCGACTTGTCGACGCTCTGGCTGATCGCCCACGCGTCCGAGCGCGATGCTGTCCGGATTGCCGTGGGCGCACCGGTCCGCGTCAGCTTGCCGGCGCTGCCGGGGCGGTCGTTCGATGGCCAGGTCGTGCACGTCGGGAGTCAGGTCGACCGCGTCGCACACACCGTGCGCGTCCGCGTCGTGCTGGCAAACTCGGACGCGGTGCTCCGGCCGGGTATGACCGCCACAGCGTGGGTGAGCCTCACGGGCAGTGGCGACGCAGTCGTCACGGTTCCAGCGGCCGCAACGCAGCGCGTTGAGGATGGCTGGGTGGTATTCGTGCCCCGCGGTGAAGCCAGTTTTGAGATCCGCCGCATCGGCCGTGGCCGTGATCTGGACGGAGAGGTGGAAGTCCTCTCCGGTCTGACAGCGGGGGAGACGGTCGTAGTGGACGGCGCATTCTTGCTCAAAACAGAGGTCGAGAAAGCCCATGGAGGCGGCGAGCATCACCACCACTGAGCTGGGCTGCGTCTCACGGAGGTCAGACATGGGACGCCCGGCACGTGGCTGGAGGTCGGCATGATCGATCGGATCATCAAGGCGGCATTCCGTCGCACGGGCTTGACGGTGCTCCTGATTACCGCCGGTGCCGCGCTGGGCGCCAACTGGCTCAGTGGCTTGCGCCGCGACGTGTTCCCCGATCTGTCCGCTCCCGTCTTCACCGTGATTGTCCAGAACCCCGCCATGGGCCCAGAGGAATTGGAAACGGCCATTGCCGTCCCGCTGGAAGTGGCGCTTACCGGCCTGCTGGATGTCCGCCGCATTCGATCGAGCTGCCAGTTCGGCGTCGTGCAGGTGCGGGTCGAGTTCGAGCCCGACGCCGACGACTATCGGTCGCGGCAACTGGTCGCGGAACGGGTGGGGCAGGTGGGCTCGCAACTGCCGCCGGGCACTGATGCGCCGCTCATCTCCAGCCTCACTGGGCGCCTCAACGAGATCTTCGAGTTCACGCTCGAAGCCGAACCCGGCGCGATGGACCTGATGACCTTGCGCGACCTGGCGGAGTTCGACGTCCGCTACCGCCTGCTCGCGGTGCCCGGCGTGGCGGCGGTGGAGAGCCTCGGCGGCTACCTGCGCCAATTCCAGGTGCAGCTCGATCCCGAGCGCATGGCGGCGCGCGGTGTCGCGCTCGACGAGGTCATGCATGCGGTAAAGGGGGCGAACGAGAATGCCGCCGGCGGTTTTGTCGTGCGCGGACCGATGGAGTGGGTGGTGCGGGCGCTCGGGCGCGCGCACGCCGTCGAGGACTTGCGCAGCACGGTCGTCGCCATGCAGGGCGCCACGCCGGTGCGGCTCGACGATGTGGCGGACGTGCGCGAAGCGCCGGCGGTGCGGCGCGGCATTGCTCACCGGCTGGGCGGCGAGGTCGTCAGTTGTCGTGTTGTAAAGCAGTTTCAGGCCGATACCGTCACCGTCGCACGCGGCATTCGCGCCGCCTTGGCGGAGGTCCGCCGCGGCCTGCCGCCGGGCGTTCAGTTGCGGGTCGTGTACGACCAATCACAGCTCATCGATAGCGCGCTCAGCGGCGTGGCTCGGGCCATCGCCGTCGGCGCCGTCCTGGTTGTCGCCGCGTTGTTCGCCTTGCTGGGCAACCTGCGCGCGGCGCTCATCGTGACTCTTACGCTGCCCCTGTCGATCCTCCTGGCCGGCGTCCTGCTGACACCGGCCGGCGTTGGTTTCAACACCATGACGCTCGGCGGCCTGGCCATTGCCGTCGGCCTGCTGGTCGACGCCGCCATCATCATGACCGAGAACATTCTGCACCGCGTGACGCACGCGCGGCGGGCTCCGGCAGCCGAGGGACAGCGCGCGGCCTTGGAGGTCGGGCGCCCGATCGCCTTCGCCACCCTGATCGTCATCGCGGTCTTCCTTCCGCTCTTCGCCATGACGGGGATCGAGGGAAGGATGTACCAACCCCTGGCCGGCGCGGTGGTAGCGGCCATGGCCGCCGCGCTTCTGCTCGCCCTCACCCTGGTTCCGGCCATCGCCGCCCGCGTCTTGCCGCCGCGTTCTCCTGCCCCGGCAGACGACGTCTGGCTCATCCGCCGACTCAAGGCGCTGTACCGCCCCCTGCTCGCCTGGTGCATGGGGCACGCGGCGCTGGTCCGCACCCTCTCACTCGGCATCACCGTCCCCGCCATCGCGCTTGCATTCGCCATCGGCGTGGAGTTCATGCCCGAGCTGGACGAGGGGGCGCTGTTGATCCAAACGGTCGTGCCGGCAGAAGCGTCGTTGGACGAAGTCGACCGCCTGAACCATCGGGTTGAGGACGTGCTGCGCGCGTTTCCCGAGGTGGACGACGTGGTGCGCCGCACGGGCCGAGGGGAACGCACCGAGGATCCGATGCCGCACACCTGGTCGGACGTGCTCGTCGTGTTGAAGCCGCAAGGCGAACGCGATCTCGATGAGTTGCAGGACGCCATGCGCGACGCCCTGGCCGTGGTACCCGGGATCACCCCGCTGTTTACGAGCCCGCTGGGAATGCGCATCGACGAGGGACTCGGCGGCACGCCGGCCGACGTCGCCGTACGAATATTCGGGCCGGACCTAGACGTCCTCGCCCGCTTGGCGGAGGGAGCGGAACGGATCATGTCGGATGTGCCGGGGATTGCCGACTTGCGCGCCGAGCGGCTCACCGGGTTGCCGCAAATCCGCATCGAAGTCGACCGCGCAGCGGCGGCGCGCGCGGGACTGCATCCGGGCGATGTCACGCGGGCCGTCCGTATCGGCATGGCCGGGGAGAAAGTGTCTGAGGTGTGGGTCGGGCAACGGCGGTTCGATCTCGTCGTGCGCCTCCAGGATCATCACCGCACCGATTTGGCGGCGATTCGCCGCGTGCTCCTGGACGGACCGGACGGAACCCGCGTGCCGCTCGGGCAAGTCGCCCGCATCGAAGAGACTTTCGGCCCTGGAGCGATTGTGCGCGAGGCCGCGAGCCGGCGCATTGCTGTCGAGGCATCCGTGGCGGGCCGCGACCTCGGCAGTACGGCCGCGGAGGTACGCCGAAAGCTCCGGCGGGAACTCGATCTTCCGCCGGGCTACTTCGCCGACGTGGGCGGGCGGTTGGAGACGCAGGAGCGCGCAACGCGGTCTCTGCTGGTCGCCCTCGCGCTCGCGATCGTGACGGTCCTCGTCCTCCTCTACCTGGCGCTCGGCTCGTGGGCCGAAGCGCTCGTCATCCTCGCGACGATCCCCGACGCCTTTGTCGGCGGCATCGTTTTGCTGTGGCTCACCGGCGGAACCTGGAACGTGTCTTCGCTCGTCGGTCTCATCGGCCTTTTCGGCATCGCCGTCCAGAACGGCCTGGTCCTCATCACCCAGACCCGCGCGTTGGCTTCCGACGGGCACAGTTTCCACGACGCCCTGCGCGAAGCGAGTGTCGGGCGCGTGCGCCCGAAGGTCCTCACTGCAGCGACCGCCATCTTCGGTCTTC
The DNA here is from genome assembly GCA_037440565.1 of Desulfurellales bacterium. Lineage (GTDB taxonomy): Bacteria > Desulfobacterota > Binatia > HRBIN30 > CADEER01 > JBBITY01. Next base: position 6,722 of record JBBITY010000087.1, on the reverse strand, counting down.
TCCCGTTGCTCGTCCTTCGCCTGCACGGGACCGAAATCGAACGCCCCCTCGCCACCGTCATGATCGGCGGCCTGGTCACCTCGACGTTGTTCACCCTCCTCGCCCTGCCGACCTTCTACGTCTTGGTCCACCAAGTGCGGCAGCACCTCGCCCGCTCGGGCTGAGCGTGCCGAAGCCTTGCTTGCAAAAAGTGACTGCGACAAGTCTCTCACCCTACCTTGCGGCGGAGTATTCGGCGCAAGAGGTCGCGCATCGGTTGGTCGCCGAGCACCGCAATGCCGAGCACGGCGCTGGCGGCAAATACGCTGCCGCCGCTCACGAGGTCCACCAGCGCGCCAACCATCCCTTGCGAGCCCGGCTGCAGCAGCAAGACATAGTGGGCCGCCGCAGCGGCCACGACTGCGATCATCGCTGCCCGCGCGGCGGTGGCGAACAGGCGCCCGAAATCCGGCGCGCCGTGTAGCCAGCGGGCCAGCGCAAGCGTCGCCAGCGCGTTCACGCTCATGCCGGTGGCGCCGGCAATCGCGAGGCCGCGCACACCGAAGCGCTGCCCCAGGATCAGGTAGAGTGGAATCGCGGCCAAGGCGACGGCGGTGCCGAGCAGCATCGGGCGCCAGGTGTCGCCCCGCGCATAGAATGCGCGCGCCGCGATTTGCTGGCCGATCCACGCCGGGACGGCGAGCGACAGCAACGACAAAATACCCGCCACCGTCGCCGTGTCGGGCACCGTGAAGGCACCGCGTTGATAGACGACGCGCACGAGCGGTTGCGCCAGGACGAAACACACTGCACCGGCGAAGACCGCCAATGCCAGACCCGCTTGCAGTGTGCCCAGTACGACGCGATTCAGCTCCTCATGCCGCCGCTCGGCCCACAGACGCGACAGAGTCGGCAGCGCGGCGGCGGCGATTGCCTGCCCCACCACCGCGACGGGTACCTGCATGAGCCGGCGCGCGTAGCCGAGATGTGCAACCGAACCGGCACCGAGGAGCGCGCCGAACCAGCGCTCGTACCACTCGTCGACGGTGAGTAGGGTTTGCCCCAACATGAGCGGCGCCGCGACGGCGAGATACGCAAGGAAGGCGGGGTCGAACGGGGCGACGCGGCCGCGTAGCCGAATCCGCCTGCGTGCATCGACAAGCGGCGCGATGAACGGACCGAGCATGCCGCCCACCAGTGCGCCCCACGCAAAGCCCTCGACAGGCACCGAGAAGCGCGGCGCCAAGAAGAGGCCCCCTCCAATGATGCTGCCGTTGTACAGCAGCGGCGCGGCGGCCGAGGGACCGAAGCGGCCGCGCGCGAGCAAAGCCGCGTTCACGATCCCGCCGCTGATGAAGAAGATCTGTGCCGGCAGCACGATGCGCGTCAGGCGCACGGTCAGCGCCTGTGTCGCCGGATCGAAACGCGGAAACTGCACGGCGATGAGCGGCTCTGCGAACCACCACAGCACCGCGCTCGCGGCCACCGCGACCGCAGTGAGTGTTCCGAGCACCGTGCCCAGCAGCCGCTCTGCGGCCGCCGCATCGCCGCGGGCGAGCTGGCGCGTATAAAGCGGCAGGAAGGCGATCGAGAGCGCCCCGCCGGCGAGCAGATAGTTGAGCAGGTCGGGAATCTGAAACGCGGCGTAGTATGCGTCCGTCGCCGCACCGGCCCCGACCCGGTAGGCGAGCAACGCCTCGCGCGCGTAACCCAAGAGGCGTGACAGGAGCACGCTCGACGCCAGCAACACCGCCGCGGCGCTCAACCGCATTGGTGCGGTCTCTGCTCTCCCGCCTTCCAGCCGCTCCGCCTCCCGTGCGCATTATGCACGGGCGAACGGCAAAATGTAGAGCGAGGCAGAGGGAAGGGCAGGCCAGCGCGTGGCGTGTCCCCCGGGCGCTCACCCCATGCGTACAGAAGTGGCCGTTCAGAAACGGACTCGTCCCCAGGGGGGCTGGATCATCCTTTGTGGGTCAAACAAATCTCCTTCCGGGCTTTCTGGGCTGTGATTTTGCTATTCGAACGGTGGTTGAGGTGGAAGCTTGGGTGGGATGGAGCCAAATCATTCAGGATCAGATGAGCCGACGCATCAGTCTCATGGCGCGGACGCCCAGGAGCTCCTGGCCGAGGCTGACCGGCTGATCTTACTCGGCGAGATCCAAGCGGCCCGGCAGACATTCGCCGAGGCCCGCCGGCTCTACCGCGAGGCCGGGAACGTCGAAGGTGAGGCAAGCGTCCTGCGATCCCTGGGCGATCTCGAACGGGCGCAGGGCAACCACTCCCCCGCCCGGCACGCTTATAACCGTGCCTGCATACTCTTTCAGCAAGTAAAGGCCGTCCAGCAGGAAGCGGACGTGCTCGTTCTCCTGGGCAACATGGAACGATCGTGGGGTTACCACCGCGAGGCAGAAGCGGCCTTCGAGCAGGCTCGCGAGCTGTATCGGCAGATGCCGGATGTGGCCGCTGAGGCCAACACCCTCTTGAATCTCGGCGACGCGCGGAAGCAACTCGTCCGACAGGCAGCAGCGCGTGACGCCTATCTCGCAGCGGCCAAGCTCTACGAGCAGCTCCAGAGCGTTGTCGGGCAAGCCGACGTGCAGTTCAAGCTGGCCGAGCTCTACGCGGCGACGAACCCCAATCTGGCCGCGCAGTATTTCGATCGCGCGGCGGCCCTCTACCAGGAGGCAGACCGGCTCGCGAACCCGGATCTTCCCTTTCGCGTGGAAGGGCCGTCTCTGCCGGAACAAATCGAAGACTGCCGCCTCGTGGAAAGTTGGCTCATGGGAAAGATCGCGGCGCGGGAAGCCGAAAAGCTCCGGGAACCGCCCGAGCGCAGGCGCCCGGCGCCGCGGCAGCGCGCGCGGGCGGCCACGGGCCCACGGCAAGTCGCGCGCCACCTGCCCGTCGGCATCCTCGCGCTCGGAGCCGTGGCGGCGCTGTTCATCGGCCTCCTGATGGCGGGGCACGCGCCGATTCAGGAAGTGGCCCCGCGGGGTCGAGTCTTCTACACCCTGATCGCTGGGGCCGCAGCCATTCTTGCGGCAGTCGCCATGCGATCGATGAATATCCGATCGCGCCTTGCAGAGGTGGTTGCGGTCATGGTGGTGTACCTCGTTGTCTTCGCGGGCAGTCCCGTGCTGTTCGAGCAACGCGTCCCGTTCGAGATTGCCCCGGCGCTGTGGCGGCAGTTGGGTTCACTCCCGAAAGAGCCGCGCGCTGGCGCCAAGGCGTTGATGGAGCTGGCCGGGCAGGCTCGGGCGCGCGGCACGCTCCGGGACGCGCGCAGCGCCTATAAGCACGCCCTCGCCCTCTACCGAGAGCGGGGCGACCGCCGCGGGCAGGTCAACGCCCTGGTCGCCACCGCCGAACTGGAACGCTCGCTCGGCCGGCCGGACCAGGCCATCAACCTCTACAGCCAATCATTCGCAATCTACGGAGAGCTCAAAGATCGTCTCGGCCAGGCCCGCGCTCTGTTTGCGATCGCCGAATTGCAGCGCCCTCGAGACGCCGACCGTGCGCGCGGCAGTTACACCGAGGCGCTCTCGATCTACCGCCAACTGCAGGACCGCTCCGGCCAGGCACAGGCGCTGCAAGCTCTTGGAGATCTTGAAGCGTCGGACGGGCATCCTTCACAGGCTCGCGATGCCTATCGGAAAACAGCCCAACTCTACAAAGAGCTCGGAAACCCATCAGCCCAGGCCGGCATGCTGATCAAGATCGCGGGCCTGGAACGCAGGCTGGACCGGCTCCCGCCGGCTCGCGAGGCGTACACGCAGGCGCGCGCCATCTACGAGCAACTGCACGATGGCAACAGCGAGGCGGAGGTGCTGCTGCACATCGGCGACGTGGAGAAACCCGCCGGTCGGCCGCAACAAGCGCGGGCCGCGTATGCACGCGCCCGCGCCATCTACGAGCGCATCGGGGATGCGGCCGGGCACGGCCGCGCGCTGCTTCGGCTTGCCGACCTGGAGGCTGCACTGAGGCGGCATGACGAAGCCCGCCAGGCGTACGCCAAGGCTTTCGATCGCTACCAGGCCGCTAGAGACCGGAGCGGCCAGGCCAGAGTACTCCGCCACCTCGGCCGCTTCGAGCACAGCCTGCGTCGATTCGGCACGGCAGGCGAACGCTTCGCCGAGGCAGCGCAGCTCTATGAACAAGACGGGAACCGGAGCGGGGAGGCCCGCGCCCTGCTCAACCTCGCATCCATCGCCCAGGTCCTCGGGGAACCCGAGCAAGCCCGTGAGGCGTACGCCCGGGCCGCCGCGATCTGCGAGCAGGTCAAAGCCCCCGCACACCGCCGGAAAGTCCTGCTCAGGCTCGGTGAAATCGAAGCGGCGCTCGGCCACATCGATCGAGCTCGCGATGCCTACGCTGGCGCGCTCGCCCTTTCTGAGGCCAGCTTCGATATCGGCGGCCAGGTTCAAACGCTGATACAGTTGAGCCGTGTGCTGGCAGAGACCGAGCCGGAACTCGCGCAGCACTACGTCGCCCGGGCCGCCGCGCTCCAACAAGGCGCACAAGGCAAGGCCGGGCGGTGAGCCCTCGACCCCCGTGACCATTGAGCGGCCGTCGTGCTAAGAACGATGCATGGCGGGGCCGTCTCCAACCGGTATGCTGGCGGTGGAGGAGCTGCGGGAACTCGTCAACACTGATCAGATCGACACCGTCCTTGCCGTGTTTCCCGATCTGTACGGGCGCCTGGTCGGCAAGCGCATCACGGGGCGGTTCTTTTGCGACGACGTCCTCGCGCATGGAATGCACGCCTGCAATTACCTGCTGGCTTGTGACATGGAAATGGACCCGGTGCCCGGGTACCGCTTCGCGTCGTGGGATAAGGGCTATGGCGATGTCCGCTGCGTGCCCGACCTGACAACGCTGCGCCGGGCGTCTTGGCTGGAACGCACGGCGTTGGTGTTGTGCGACGTGTGCGCCGAGGCCGATGACCAGCTCGTCAGCGTCGCGCCTCGCGCGATCTTGAAGCGCCAGCTCGACAGTGCCGCCACGCTCGGGATCGAGCCCATGGGCGGCTCCGAGTTGGAGTTCTTCATCCTGCGCGAGACGTACGAATCGGCCGAGCGCAAAGGGTTCGACCACCTCGAACCGTTCGCCTGGTACGTCGAGGACTACCACACCCTACAGGGGTTCAAGGCCGAGCACCTGGTGGGCGCCATTCGCCGCCACCTCGAGCGTTCGGGTATCCCGGTGGAGTTCTCCAAAGGCGAATGGGGTCCTGGCCAGCACGAGATCAACCTGCGCTACACCAACTTTCTGGAGATGGCGGATCGCCATGCCATCTACAAGCAAGCAGCGAAGGAAATTGCGATCCAGCAGGGTCTCGCGGTGACCTTCATGGCCAAGCTCGATGAGCGCTACGCGGGCAGCTCCATGCACCTGCACTCGAGCCTCTGGGAGGCGGACACCGGGAAACCCCTGTTCACGACCCTGCACGGCAGCGGGACGCAGGGGCAGTTGCCCGATGCGTGCCGCTGGTGGCTGGGCGGACTCCTGCGCCATGCGCGCGCGTGCACCCTGCTGTTTGCGCCATACGCGAACTCGTACAAGCGCTTTCGCGCCGGCTCGTTCGCCCCGACCAAGATCGCCTGGGCGTACGACAACCGCACCGTGGGGTTTCGCGTGGTCGGGCATGGACCGTCGCTGCGGGTCGAATGCCGCATTCCCGGCGCAGACGCGAATCCCTACCTCGCTTTTGCCGCTACGCTCGCGGCCGGACTGGACGGCGTCGCCAACCGCATCGAGCCGCCCCCGGCTTTCGAGGGAGACGCGTACGCGGCCCAACATCTCCCGGGCGTCCCGCAGTCGCTCCACGAAGCGATCGCCGAATTCGAATCGTCCGACCTCTTTCGCAATGCCTTCGGCAGCGACGTGGTGGAGCACCTCGTGCACTTCGCCCGCACCGAGCAGCGCAAGTTCGGCGAGGCTGTCACCACCTGGGAGCGGCGGCGCTACTTCGAGCGCGCGTAGTCAGTAATGCGCAATGAGTGAAGGAGACCTTCGAGAACCGCCCGTCTTCCCGACTGCTCATTGCTCGCTGATCGGCGTGTCGGCCTACGCCCGCTCCGGCGAGCCGGCGACTTTTGCGGTGCCGTGTGGCTACGTCGACGCGGTGCGGGCCGCGGGTGCGACGCCGTTGGTGTTGCCGCCCGGTGAATCCCACCCCGAGCGCCTGCTGGAGCTGGTTGGCGGGTTGTTGATCTCCGGCGGAGGTGACGTCGCCCCGTCGGCGTACGGCGGCCAGGCGCACGAGACGATCTACCAGGTCTGCGAGGAGCGCGACCGGTTCGAGTTTACCCTGCTGCGCAGCGCGCTGCAGCGCCGCGACCGCCCGCTCTTGTGCATTTGCCGCGGTTTACAGGTCTTGAACGTGGTATGCGGTGGGACCCTGCACGTGCACATTCCCGAGACCATTGGCAACGCCGTCGCCCATCGCTTGCCGCCGCGGTTGCCGACGCGCCATCCGGTACGGATCGATCCCACCAGCCGCCTCGCGCACATTGTCGGCGCCACCGAAATCGAGGTCTGCTCGTGGCACCATCAGGCGATCGAGAAACTCGGCACCGGCCTGAAAGCGGTGGCGTGGGCGGAGGATGGGGTCATCGAAGCCGTGGAGCACAGCGAACACCCGTGGTGCATCGGCGTCCAATGGCATCCCGAGATGCAGCTTGCTGAATCTGGGCCGCGCCGCCTGTTCGCTGGAATTCAACGTGGCCTCGCCGGCCGAGCAA
>JBBITY010000086.1:0-10437 GCA_037440565.1 Desulfurellales bacterium | reverse complement strand
CGCTCGTAGTGCCGGAGCGTTTCGATGTGGACCGCGGCCTGCTTCGCGACTTGGCCAATGGTCAGTGCATCCATCTCTCGTCACCTCTCGTCGGACCGCATAGCGCCTGTACCTCAGTACGGGGTCAAGGGCCTCGATCTTTCTGATGCGGCCGGGAGCAAGATGTTGCACCGTCTGGGGGCATCACGGTTGAATGAGTGTGCCGGCGACCGTCCCGCGAGCGAGCGCGGCCGGTCGAGAACGCAGCAAACGACAGCAGGAATGGCCATGCCTGTCACGAGATGTCGACGGCGGGCATCATAGAGATCAGCGTGAAGCGTCGCGGGAGGTGTGAATGAGCGTGATCGGCGCCAGTTGGCTCATGGACCCTGTCGGCTCCTTGGCGCAATTCACCGGAGCCGACTTCACCGAGGACGATCTTCTGTACGCGAAGACGGCAGAAGAGTTCGTCCGCAACGAAGTGCTGCCGCGGCTCGAGGACATTGAGGCGAAGCAGGAAGGTCTGATGCCCGCGCTGCTCAAGCGGGCGGGCGAGCTGGGTCTCTTGATGGTCGACATCCCGGAGCGGTACGGGGGCCTCGGACTGCGCAAGACGACCTCGATGCTCGTATCGGAGCGGGGCGCTCTCTGCGCTTCGTTCAGCGTTTCCTGGGGCGCGCATACCGGCATCGGCACCCTGCCGCTCGTGTACTACGGGACCGAAGCCCAGAAGCAACGCTACCTCCCGAAGCTGGCAACCGGGGAGTGGCTAGCGGCCTATGCACTGACCGAACCGGGCTCCGGCAGCGACGCCCTCGCTGCGAAGACGCAGGCGGTCTTGCAACCGGACGGTAGCTACCGCTTGACCGGGACGAAGCAGTTCATCACCAACGCCGGCTTCGCTGATCTCTTCACCGTCTTCGCAAAGGTGGACGGTGAGTCCTTCACGGCGTTTCTGGTGGAACGCACTGCGGCCGGCGTGAGCACGGGTCCGGAGGAGCACAAGCTTGGCATCCGCGGCTCCTCCACCCGGCAACTGATTCTCGAGGACGCGTCGGTCGGCGCGGACGCTGTCCTCGGCGAGGTTGGGCAGGGCCACAAGATCGCCTTCAACATTTTGAACATCGGACGCTTCAAGCTTGGGGCGGGAGCCGTCGGCGCCGCCAAGGACTGCCTGCAGGTCGCGCTCGACTACGCCAAGGAGCGTCACCAGTTCGGTCGGCCGATCGCCAGCTTCGGCATGATTCAGCGGAAGCTGGCCGACATGGCAACGCGCATCTACGTCGCCGACAGCATGAGCTATCGGACGGCCGGCCTCATGGACGACGCGGCGGCCACCGTCGACCAGAACGTGCCGGGTGCCGCTCTGCAGCTGGTTCGGGAATCGATCGAGGAGTACACCGTCGAGGCGTCCATCTTGAAGGTGTTCGGCACCGAGACGCTCGACTTCGTCGCGGACGAAGCCCTCCAGATCCTCGGCGGCTACGGCTTCACCGCGGACTATCCCATCGAGCGCCATTACCGGGACGCGCGGATCAACCGCATCTTCGAGGGCACAAACGAAATCAACCGGCTGATCATTCCGGCCACCGTCGTGAAGAGGATCGGCCAGGGCCGAATCCCTTACATGGAGTTCCTCCAGCTGGTGGACCGCGAGCTCGCAGATATTCCCGCTCTGCCGTCGCCGGCGCCCGGTCCGCTCGGCTGCGAGACCGCCGCCACCGAGCGCGCCAAGCGGGTGGTGGCCTACACCGCCCGCCTCCTACTCGAAAGGGAGCTGGCCTCGCTCAAGGACAAGCAGCAGCACCTGGAGATCCTGAGCAATATGCTCATCGACCTCTACGCCATGGACAGCGTCGTCAACCGCACCCGGCTGCTGCTCGGCCACACGACACCGGATGCCGACGCGCTTCGCCTGGCGATGACCAACGTGTTCGTGACCTCGGCCAACGAGCGCGTCGCCGATGGCGCGCGCCGCCTGCTCGCCAACGAACTCGAGGGTGAGGAACTGCGCCAGCACCTCGGCCGCGTCGACTCACTCGTGATGTACTTTCCCATCCGCACGATTGCGGTCAAGACGCAGATCGCTGAGGCGCTGGTGGCGCGCGGCCTCGGCCCGATCTTTCTCCGGTAGAGCGGATGGCGCGTGCTGCACTCCCCGAATCTGTGGTGTAAAGGGAGGGCATGGATTCGATCTACTGGGTCGTCTCGCGTGATTGCAATCAGCGTTGCCCCTGCAGCGGTTTGGAGAGACATGGCGTCACCCCGACCACGCCACCTTCTTGTTTAGTCACCTCCATTGGGATCACATCCAAGGCTTCCCGTTCTTCAGCCCCGCCTACCTGGCGGGAAACACTCTCACGCTCTACGGCCCCGGGGGGGACGGAGCGAAGCTGAAGGCGTCGCTGGCCCGTCAGATGCGGCCGCCGAGCACCTCCACGCAGCTCGTGTTGCCTCCGACCTGTGCGAAGTCAGGCCCACCAGTCGCGATGCTGCCGTGAACTTCCCAGAAACGGACCGTGAACTGGCTCACGGTGTCTCCTCCTTTGCCCGGAAGCTTCAGCAGCATCCAGCTTTGTGGGCACGAAGGAACGCATGGGTGCGTGGTCGCCCGCTGGGGCGCGGGTCGCAGTGGCTTCCCGTGCAAGTGGCTGCAGCCGACGCGGGGGTGTCCCGCTCGTTGCGCGGCGGGCAGAGCTCAAAATACCGGCCAGCGCGGCGCGCGCGAGAACAAGAGAGCAGCCCTGGGGAAACGGACTTTCCAGTGGGGTGCGGATCGCCCATGAAGAGAAGCGCGCCGACGGAAGCTGCCAACAGAGCAGCCACCACCCAAATCCACGGCACCACTGTCAGCGTTGCGTTCGGGTCGAAACCCACCGGCAACAGTACAAGATTCACCAGACCTGGCAGCATTCCTGAAAGGGAAATCGTTGTCATCAGAGGGAAACCTCCCCGCTCCTGATACTGAGATGTTCCGGACGCAGTTTGCGTTGCGCAGGCGCACCCCGGGAAAGTACAGGTCCGCGGGCGATCGACACCGCTGGTGTCAATACCAACGTCGAAGAACGCGCCAAGGATCTGCGCTCGCGGCGCTTCTTCGACGCGGCGCAGTACCCCAAGAAAACATCCGTCAGCGCACGTCGGGTTCGGTGGCCGAAGGCGCGAACCACCATCGGATGGTGCCTGGTCGCAATCCGCCCCGACAAGCCGGCGTGGCGCGTGCCACGTTTCTCCTCACGCCGCATCAAAACGGGCAGAAACAATGCGCGGTAGGAGGAAAGAATGAGACGTGCAAAGTGGTTAACGACCGGACTGATCGCCGTGGCGCTGGCGAGCGCTCCCGCTTCGGCGCGTGGCCCCAATGGGGTTTTGCACTTCAAGGTGAACCCCGCCGAAACCAGGATCACTGCCAGTGTGGCCGAGCCAATGGCGATGATCCGCGGCAGCGCTCAGGGAACGTTCCGCGTCGTGAGTGGCGAGGTGCAGGGCGATCCGGACTCGATCGCGAACACCGGGAAGGTGACGCTGACGATCGACGCAGCGAGCTACAAGACCGATAGCGAGGCGCGCGACAAGGAGGTGCGAGACAATGCTCTCGAGGCGAAGCGCTTCCCGACGATCACTTTCCGCGGCGACAGCTTCCCGGAGATCCGGAAGGACGGCAGCCTCTCGGCCAAGCTGCGCCTGTTGGGCCAGCTCACTTTGCACGGCGTGACCAAGGACATCGTCCTGCCTTTGACGGCGCGCGTCGACCAAGGACGCTTCGTCGCCGACGGGGCGTACACGTTCAAGTTCGAGGAGTACGGCGTCAGGCGCCCGTCGAAGATGATGGGGATGATGGTGACGGGCGACGAAGTGACGATCGACTTCCACGTGGTGGCGGACCCGGCGTGAGTCACGGTCGGACGATCGGACGGGTTATGCGGTGGAGAGCACGGCGATGAGGGGACTGGAAGCGGTTGACGACCGGTCCTTCGCGGGGCGCGTCCTCAACGGTGTGCGACCGGTGCTCGTGCTCTTCACCGCGCCAGGCTGCCATCCATGCGAGTTGCAAGCGGGCGGTCTTTCCCGACTCGCTGTGGAACTCGCTGGCGCCGTCGACATCGCTTGCTGCTCGGTCGAAACCGGTCGCCGGACGGCGAGCGCGTACCATGTCAGCCAAACGCCGACGCTGATGTTGTTTGACGACGGGCTACCGTTGGCCTCCCACGTTGGGCTTTGGCCCCTGCCGTCCATCCGCCGCTGGATCCATGCGACGCTCTACGAGAAGCGGGGGAGCTGCCGTCTCCCCAACCGGCACCCCGGGTCGAATGCGGGGGAAGTGGCGCGTGCCTTCGTGCGCAAGTTCTTCAGCCGCGCCACTCGCTGGCGCGCCCGCAAGATCGCCGGCCCGGTGGCGCCGCTTCTGCTGCTCATCAACCACACCGATCTCGTGTTCAGAGAACCGATCAGTGTGGCGGTGGCACAGCGCCTCGCGCTCAACTTCCTCGTACCGTATCTCGTGGCGTCGTACTCCGCGGCGCGCGCCGCCACCCAGCACCTCGAGGGGTGCGAGGAATGACGATGAACCTGATGCGCGCGGCTCGATCGGTGGCGCGTTCAGCCAACGCGAGCGACAAGGCGGCGCTCGTGTTGTCCGGCGGTGGCATTACGGGCTTTCTGTACGAGATCGGGGTCCTCGCCGCCCTCGAACAGGCGTTGGAACCCGCACTCCTGCGTGAATGCTTTGGTTCGTTCGTCGGCACCAGCGCCGGCGCGGTCACCGCTGCTCTGCTCGCCAACGGCGCATCGCCGCGCGTCATCTTCGGCGCTCTGCACGAGGATGCAGATTCCCCGTTCAACTTCCGGCCGGGAGACGTCTACGGCGCGGCCGCGCGGAACGCGATGCGACTCGTCGGGCAGTTTGCGCGGCCGCTGATCGGCACGTTCGGGCGAGTGCTGCGCCGGCGCACATGGCCAACCCTCGCAGAGATCTTGACCGATTTCCAGGAACACCACCCGCCGGGATTCTACTCCACCGAGCCACTCGAGCGGACGTTGTGCCAGCGCTCACCGCGCTCGGCTATGCGCACCATTTCGACGAGCTGACCACCAGATTGTACGTTACCGGCGCCGACATCGACACCGGGGAGCGCCTGGTCTTCGGCGACGGAGACCTCCGCCGCGTGCACATCTGCCGGGCGGTCGCCGCGTCGTGCGCGATCCCGATCTTCTTCCAGCCCATCCGCGTCGGCGATCACGACGTGGTCGACGGCGCGGTCGCGGAGGCGACGCCGCTGGACATTGGTGCAGACCGCGGCGCGCACCGCATCGTCTACGTGAACCCGCTCGTGCCAATCCACAACGACCGCACGAAGCTGTGTCTGCCGCTCGACGGCGGCCACTGCGCGCGCCTGGTGGAGAAGGGGGTGGGCTGGATCGGTGAGCAAGCGCTCCGTATGCTGCTGGCGGCGAAGCTCTCCGATAGCCTTGCGGCGCTTCATTCGCGCTACCCGGATCTCGTCATTCACAGCATCCAGCCGAGCCGGGACGAGCTGCCGATGTTCATGCACAACGTCATGTCGTTCGCGGCACGCCGCGAGTTGATGGCCTATGGCTACGAGTGCGGCCGCCGCGCGGTCGCCGGCGAGCTTGCGGCCCTCGTCGAGCAGTTGCGCTCCGGCCCGAAGGGCGGCTCGGTTCACACACCGGGGGGGACGTGATCGGACGGCGCCGCTGAAGGACGGCAACTGCACCCAAGAGCCAAGATGGCGAACCGATGCTTCCGGGCTGAATGACCCGACGGATTCGGATCGACGGAGAGGATGGCGGGCAGATCTCGCATCGCGGAAAGTGAAGAAGGGAATGAAGCGACTGTTTCTCGGACTGCTGGTTGCCGTGGCGGTTCTGTCTTCGGCGCGCGACCGGGCCAGGGTTCCCGCAGCCCAGCACGGAAAATATCTGATCGTTCTCCAAACGGGAAAGGAAACGCACGAGGGCCTGGCGCGAGCGCTGCATGCCCTCCTGTACGCCCGCGAGCTGCGGGAGCACGGGCATGACGCCGTGCTGGTGTTCGACGGTGCGGGTACCGAATGGGCCGAGGAATGGACGAATCCAAGCTCTCAGCACAAGCTCGCGCCGATGTACCGAGAGCTGAGCAAGCAAGGGTTGACGAACGTCATCTGCGACTTTTGCGCCAATGCCTTCGCAGTGAAGCAGTCGTTGCAGGAGCGAAGAGTGCCTCTGGCAGCGGAGTACGACGGCCACCCCAGCATCGCGAAGTGGGCCGATCGGGGCTACCGGATCATCATTCTGTGATCTCACCCCGCCGCCGGCAGCCCCCCGAGGTTGCGGCGCCTCGCGCCCGCACGGTGCGCGAGAACTTCGTGGATGCCGATGTTTCACCGCCATGTCCGGCGATGGCAGCGGTTCCCCGGCCGGGCGAATCGGACCGCCGGCGGGAATTTGTTGGAACGACGGCGTGTTGTATACGGTCAGGCGGACACCGATGGCGGACTGGGACGAAGGGGCGCTCATCGCGCGCGTGCGGTCAGGGGAGCTGTCGGCGTTCGAAGACCTGGTTGGTCCGTACGAGGGCCGCATCTACCAAGCCGTGCTGCGAATTGTCGGCAATCCGGCGGATGCCGCTGACGTCTACCAGAATGCGATGATGGCCGCGTTCGAGAAGCTCGATGGCTTCCGCGGCGACGCCGCCTTTGGCACCTGGCTCTATCAAATCGCCGTGAACGCCGCGTTGATGCACCGCCGCGCGGCCGCGCGCAATCCCATCATGGCAGAGGAAGATTTGCCGCAGTTCACTTGGATGGGTGAGCACGCCCGGCCCATCCACGACTGGGCGGCATCGGCCGAGGACCAGGTCTACCGCTCGGAGCTGCGCCGCGCGCTCGCCGCGGCGCTGGAATCGCTGCCCGATCTGGAGCGGACGATTGTCTGGTTGAAGGACGTGGCCGGGCTGAGTCACAGCGAGATCGCGGCGGCCACCGAGTCCACGGTGCTCGCCGTCCGCAGCCGCCTGCACCGGGCGCGACTGCGTCTGCGCGAGCAGCTCGGACGCCGCCTCGGAGCCGTGCGATGAAACGGCTGATCGGATACATCATGCGCCTGATGGGGCGACGCACCTGCGAGGACGTGGTCGCGGTGCTGCACGATTATCTCGAAGGATCGCTTGACCCGGGGCTGACCGCGGCCATCGAACGTCATTTCCAGGACTGCCCCGATTGCCACGCCTTCTCGAAGACGTACCGAGAGGTCGTGCGGCTCACTGGTGAGCTGGCGTGCGAAGACATCCCCGACGAAGTCCGGCAACGGGTTCGCGCGGCCATCCGCGAGCGCGTGGCGAGAGGCCGGTGACGCGGCCGCGGGGCGGCGGCGCCGCAATCAACCCTTCCTTTCTTCGCCGCCGTTCTCGCTGCTTCGATGCAACGCCACGGGGCTCCCGAGCATCATGTCGTCAGTATGAGCAAACGATCACGTCCCACGTGGAACCGGGTGCTTGCCGTGGTGGCGATATTTGGCGGGCTTCTGGTGAGCATACGGGTGGCTCGTGCCCTTCCGTTGCCAAGCTCGTTTGATCACCGGAACTGGGATCGTCTTCTGCACGAGTATGTCGACGATCAGGGTCGTGTGGCCTATCAATGCTTGGCGGCTGAAGGGCGGTCCGATCTCGCCCGCTATCTCGACGAGGTGGCCGCAGCGAACCCCGACAGGATGTCCGAGAAGGAGCAGCTCGCGTTCTGGATCAACGCCTACAATGCGGGGATCGTCGCGGCTGTCCTCCGGCAGCATTCGCCGGAGACGGCCTTGTCCCGCTTGCAGCTCTTTCGCTGGTATGCGTTTCGCGTTGCCGGAAAGGAGCGCACGCCAGACGAGATCGAGCACGAGATTCTCCGCCAGCGCTTCACGGAGCCCCGCATCCATTTCGCGCTCGTCTGCGCGGCCCGCGGCTGCCCCAAGCTGCGACGCGAGGCGTACACCGGCGAGCGTCTTGAGGAGCAGCTCGACGATCAGGCACGCCGCTTCATCAATGATCCTGCCCGTAACGTGATCGACCCGGCCAGAAATCGGGTCCAGGTGTCGAGCATTTTCGACTGGTTCGACGCCGACTTTGCCGCCGCCAATGGTTCCACGGTCCAATTCATCGCTCGCTACCTGGCGGACCCGGAGCAGCGGGAGCTGCTCCAGCGGCGCGATGTGCGGATCGAGTACCTGCCGTACGACTGGACGCTGAACGCCCAGAAGGGGCAGGGCTATTCGGACGTGGCTGCCGGCGATCCGCGCCGCCGTTGCCGCCACGAAGCCGGCAACGTATGAAAACAGAGGGCCGGCTCTCGTTCGAGCGTCCTCTTCGCTTCCACCGAGAGGAGGAAAGACGAATGTCCTCGAAAGGAAACGCCTCCGAGCGCGCTGCGGGATCTGTGCCCAACCCCCTGGGCGGTGTTCAACGCGCCGGGGGCAGCGCCTCCGGCGAGACCGCTGCCAGCCGCGCCCGGTTCGCCAGGGTCGTGCTGGCGGTTGCCGCCATCGCGCTGCTCGCCGTCGCGGTCAGGACGCTTCACATCGAGCGGGCCCTGCTCGGGCTCGTGCACGGGATCCGGGGAGCCGGCTGGCTCGGCATGCTGGTGTTTACCGCCGTTTACGTGGCGGCCACGATTCTGTTCCTTCCCGGCGCCGTGCTGACGCTCGCGGCCGGCTTCGCCTACGGGATCGGGCTCGGCACGGCGATCGTCACGCTGGGCGCCAATGTCGGCGCAATCCTGGCGTTCCTGCTCGGCCGCACCCTGGCGCGCCCGTGGATCGCAAAGCGCGTGGAGGGCAACCCGCGCTTCGCCGCGGTGGATCACGCCGTCGGCCGGGAGGGGCTCAAGATCGTCTTGCTCATCCGGCTGTCGCCGATCTTTCCCTTCAATGTGCTGAACTACGCCTTTGGACTCACGCGAGTGTCGCTAGGGGACTATGTGCTGGGGTCTCTGGCCGGCATGGTCCCCGGGACGGTGCTGTACGTCTATCTCGGCTCGTTGATCACGAGCGTCAGCGAGCTCAGCGCCGGCCGCACCCAGGGTGGAGCCGTGCAGCAGGCGTTCTACTTTGCGGGTCTTGGCGCGACGCTCGCCGTCACCCTTTACGTGACGCGGCTGGCGCGTCGAGCGCTTGTGCAGGCAACCGGCGACGAGGTCATCGCACCGGCCTTTCGGAGGGGCGCACGGCCGTGCACCCCCCCGATGGCCGCGCTTGGGCCGTCTTCGAAGGGTGGGGCAATGCCCCACCCCGAGAGACCTTCCCACCAACGCGCAGAGCCGTTTCCGCGCGTGCTTCCCGACGACGCGTACAACCAGAAGCTCGTCTCGCACGTCCACCCACCGCAGTGGCGAAACCCGGTGCCCAGCGGGCGCTACAACCTGGTCGTCGTCGGCGCCGGGACGGCAGGCCTGGTGTCGGCGGCAGGGGCAGCCGGCCTCGGCGCGCGCGTTGCGCTGATCGAGAAGCACCTGATGGGCGGCGATTGCCTGAATGTCGGGTGCGTGCCGTCGAAGGCGCTGATCGCCGCGGCGCGAGCGGCCGCGACGGCACGCGAGGCGGCTGGGTTCGGCGTCCGCATTCGCGACGTCGCAGTCGACTTCCCGGCCGTGATGGAGCGGATGCGGCGGCTGCGCGCCGGCCTCGCTCCGCAAGACGGCGCCGAGCGTTTCACCAGCTTGGGGGTCGATGTCTACCTCGGGGGAGCGCGCTTCGTCGGTCCAACCGCGGTCGAGGTCGACGGCCGCCCGCTCGATTTTTCGCGGGCGGTCATCGCCACCGGCGCGCGCGCAGCGGCGCCGCCGATCCCCGGCCTCGCCGAAGCGGGCTACCTGACCAACGAGACACTCTTCACGCTCACCGAGTTGCCCCGGCGGCTGGCGGTGATCGGTGCCGGTCCGATCGGCTGCGAGATGGCGCAGACCTTCCGCCGCTTCGGCAGCGACGTGACGCTGTTCGAAGCCGAGCCGCAGATCCTGCCGCGCGAAGATGCCGACGCCGCGGCGATCCTCGAACGCCGGCTGCGGGCGGAAGGCGTGCGGATCGTGCTCTGCGGCCACATCCAGCGGGTGGAGCGCAGCAGGCGGGACGTCGTGCTCCACTGCGAGGTGGGAGGTGTGCAGGAGACGCTCGCCTGCGACGCCATCCTCCTGGCTGTCGGGAGAGCCCCCAACGTCGAGGGACTCAACCTGGAAGCCGCGGGGGTCGCCTACGACCGCCGCGGGCTGAAGGTGAACGACTACCTGCAGACCACCAACCCGCGCATCTACGCGGCCGGTGACATCGCCGGCGCGTACCAGTTCACCCACGTGGCCGATGCCATGGCGCGCATCGTGCTGGCTAACGCCCTTTTCGGCGGGCGCCAGAAGGCCAGTGCGCTGCATGTGCCGTGGTGTACGTACACCTCGCCTGAGATCGCGCACGTCGGACTCTCCGAGCGCGACG